>JALWVW010000134.1 GCA_027079365.1 Campylobacteraceae bacterium
CAAAGAGTGTGAGTTTAGGTTCAATAATAGAGGTGAAGATTTATACAAATTATTGCTAAAAATCTTTAGGAAAGAGCCTCTAAACTAGTCTAGCCCCTTTATTTAATATTTAATATTGATTCGAAAAACACAACTTTATTATCATCAAAAACACTATATATAGGCTCTCTATTCTTTTTTCTTCTAGCCATTTTTGGTTTATATTCTGGACAGCAAAATACAATTACTTTTAGTATTTATTTTCGAATAATTGCAGATCTCCTATTTTCTATTTCTTTATTTCGATTAGCAAAAAAATATTCCAAATAGTCTTTTAGTTTGCTGTAGGTTTGGCTGAAGGGGTGTTAGTGAAAAGAGAGAGCTTACGTGTGGTAAGTGACCGAATGGAACGAGCCCATTCAGCCGAAGATGCAGTGAAATAAAAGAACTATTTCGCGTTCTTTTTGTCTCTGGCTGCTCTCTTCCTCATCACTGGATCCAAATTCTTCTTACGAATTCTAATAGACTCTGGCGTGATCTCAACGAGCTCATCCTCTTCTATCCACTCCATCGCGGACTCTAGGGTGATCTCTCTAGGCGTGACAAGCTTGATGGCTTCATCTGCACCTGAGGTTCTCATGTTGGTCAGTGCTTTTCCTTTGAGTGGGTTGACATCTAGGTCGCCTGGTCTTGCAGACTCGCCGATCACCATACCTGAGTAGACTTTGTCTTGTGGTTTGATAAACAGCGTACCACGAGCCTGGAGGTTAAAGATAGAGAAGGCTACGGCTTCACCATTGTCCATAGATACCAATGCACCAGGCGTTCTGGACTCAACAGTACCTGAATAGGCTCTGTACTCCAAGAATGAGTGGTTCATGATACCCTCACCTTTGGTATCGGTCAAAAACTCTGAACGGAAACCAATAAGCCCACGCGCAGGAATCTCAAACTCCAGTCTTACCGTACCGTCTGGCATAGGGTTAAGAGAAGTCATGTTTGCTTTTCTTTTACCTAGTTTTTCGATGGCAACACCTTGGAACTCTTCTGGCACATCCACCACGAGGTGCTCAAATGGCTCCATCTTGACACCATTCTCTTCTTTGGTGACCACCTCTGGACGGGCAAGCATAAACTCAAACCCTTCTCGTCTCATGTTTTCTGCCAAAATACCAATCTGGAGTTCACCACGACCTGAAACTTTGAAAGAGGCATCCCCCATCGGTTCCATACGCATAGCGATGTTTGTCTCCATCTCTTTTTCAAGACGCTCTTTGATCTTGTTTGAGGTAACATGTTTGCCTTCTTGACCGGCTAGTGGACCGCTGTTTACAGACATGATGACTGAAAGTGTAGGCTCTTCCACATGCATAGGATCCAGTGCCACTGGATTGACAGGGTCACAGACTGAGTCACCCACATCAATATCGTTAAATCCAGCAATGGCTACGATATCACCAGCTTCTGCTTCATCAATATCAATACGCTCAAGACCTTTAAATCCGATAAGTTTAGACACTCTTGATTTTGATTTCGCACCACACGATTTTACAAGTAGATATTCATCACCTTTTTTGATTTTACCGTTGAAGATACGCGTAATACCGATACGCCCAACAAAGTTGTCAGAGTCCAGTGTAAAGACCTGTGCCTGTGTGTCAGCATCTGGTGAACCCTGAGGATAAGGCACCTTGTCAAGTATCGCCTCAAACAATGGCGTCATGTCCTTGTTCTCATCCTCCATCTCCCATTTGGCATAGCCATCTCTGGCTGCGGCATACAATACGGGGAACTCAAGCTGCTCTTCATTGGCATCCAGTGCCACCAGAAGGTCAAAAACCTCATCCATGACTCTGTCCGGATCAGAGCCATCCTTGTCGATCTTGTTGATGACCACGACAGGGATAAGCCCAAATGCAATCGCTTTTTTGAGAACAAACTTGGTCTGGGGCATCACGCCCTCTTGGGCATCTACAAGAAGCAGTACTCCATCAACCATCTTGAGCACACGCTCTACTTCACCGCCAAAATCAGCGTGACCCGGAGTATCAATGATGTTAATTTTGTGATCGCCGTAATTGATCGCAGTATTTTTGGAGAGGATCGTGATCCCACGCTCTTTTTCGATATCGTTAGAGTCCATCGCTCTCTCTTCTACCTCTTGGTGTGCAGCAAAAGTGCCTGACTGTTGGAGAAGTTCGTCTACGAGTGTTGTTTTGCCATGATCGACATGTGCGATCACAGCAATGTTTTTGATTTTTTGCATATATTTTCCTATAGTGAAGTGCTTGAGACACTCCTGTTCACTGTATTTTCGCGCATTATACCTAAAATTTCTTCTAATTGAAGACTTAGCTACAGCTAGGACTTCCTTGTGCTTGCACTCTCTTTGAGAAAAAAGTGCCTAGCCTAGACAAAAGCAGAGATGTTGTGAGCGCCTAGGTTACCTAAAAAGTTCAATGTGAAAACCCACTGAGCTCATGATACATTTTCAGGGCATACCTGTCTGTCATAGAAGCAATATAGTCTGCCACTACTCTATGGGTGGCTCTCGCTTCCAGAAGGGCTTTTTGTCGAGGAGGTAGGAGATCCGTCTCCTCCATATAGGCGTGGTACAGCCCCCCGATACATTGCTTGCCTGCATACATTTTGCTGACGATCTTTTCATGACGGTAGAGCTTGTTAAAGAGCAGTTTTTTCAGCCTCTTTAGCTGCGTGGCCGTCTCCTGGGAAAAACCTACAGGCAGAGGCAATGCAGCATCCAGACTGGCAGCGATTGGTATCTCTTGGCGATAGCGGGCCACCCCCTCTGTACTATGTGCGATAAAATCCTCCACCAGCAACTTGATCAACCCAGCTACAAAACGATGCCTGTAGAGATGTTCTTTTCTCCCAACCCCTTCTGCCTGCACCATTGCATCTACCCGCAGACAGAGGGGATCATCCAGCAGATCATCGAAGGAGATCAACCCAACCTTGATCCCATCATCAATATCATGTGAAGTATAGGCGATCTCATCAGCATGATCCACCACCATCGCTTCCAGAGAGGGGTGTTTCTCCAGATCAAATCGCTTGTCTAGGGCTTCCAAGAAGGGTTTTTTGTAGGGATAGGAGTGCTTCAATACACCTTCTAGTGTAGCGAAGGTGAGATTGAGTCCCTCAAACTCTTTGTAGCGTTTCTCCAGTTTGGTCAGTACCCTAAAGGACTGAAAGTTGTGCTCAAATCCCAGTGCATGGCCATCTGCCTTGAGTAGACGGTCAAGCTCATCTCCTCCCACATGTCCAAAAGGGGTATGCCCCAGATCATGTGAAAGTGCGATCACCTCTGAAAGTGTCTCGTTGAGTTTCAGCATTCGCGACAGGGTACGGGCGATCTGACTCACCTCCAGTGAATGGGTCAACCGGGTACGAAAGTAGTCTCCCTCGTGATTGAGAAACACCTGCGTCTTGTACTCCAACCTGCGAAACGAGCTACAGTGGATCACCCTGTCTCTGTCCCTGGAGTAGGGGTCTCGAAAATCCTCTTCAAAGTGATGAAATCGCTGTTGTGGTTCCATTAATGGTATCCTCAATAATTTTGCTATAATTGTAGCAAAATTAATCACGGTGTGCCTATGACCCAAACAACAATGTACCAACTTTCCTACCAAAAGCCCAAAGTGACCCTCCTGCAAGACTCAGGGCTGGGGGTTGCAGAGATTGCTGCCCGTACCTGCTATGACAGCTTTGAAAACTCAGAAAACAGCTGCGTAAAAGAGGCTATGATCCATATGGATACGGAGGCCATCAATCAGATTGAGGACTCAACCCTGCTCTCCAACCTTGCTTGGGTACACCACCACCATTCGATCATCGAGCATGCAACACTCAGCTTTTTGGTACAGGGCACCAGCCGAGGCGTACTGCAAGAGCATGCACGCCATAGACTACAGGCGATCTCAGTCAGAAGCACCCGCTATACCATGTCTGGTATTATCAATGCTTTTGTGGCCTCGCAGGCATCAGAAAACAGCTTTGGTTTTTTTCTAGAGAAAATCCTTGCGCTTGATATGTTTGTCATCACGGATCCTGCCTATCTTGAGATCGAGATCCAGGCTATCTATGACAAACTGCTGTTTCAACAGATGAGAGATCCAGACTTCATCTCTCACGCTGTTGCCAAATCCTCTCTGGAATTTCTCAAGCATTTTGCATCAGATCCGGAAGCACTCTTTGCAGCATTGCAACATGGCAAGAAAAAGCGTAATGTGGGCGACGGGTTCAAACATATCGTCTCGGACAACTGGAAGGTAGACATGGTTGTCACCTTCAATATCCGTAGTCTCAAGAACTATTTTGATCTCCGTGACAGTGGGGCGGCATGGTTTCAGATCCGCTGGTTGGCAGAAGAGATGAAAAAGGTCACACCTGCCAAATACCTTCGACTCATTGATAAGAAATATAAAAGATAACCAAAGGAAACTATTTGCAACTACTTAAACTTACTTTTTTTGTACTTTTTCTGCTCCACCCTCTCTCTGCCGAAAGCATGCCTGACATCAAAAACAGCATACCAATCTATATCAAAGCAGGCAGTAGAGGCACGGTTGACACACTCTACAGAGCCAATAGTTATCAGCCTCTTTGGACAGGTCGGAACAATGCCAAGCAGTTTGCACAGGTGATTGAAGCCTTGGGAAACCCACTGTTCAACTACAAATACAAGCAGTTCAATCAGGACAAGATCATTGATCTCGCTTTCAATATAGACAACGGTACCTACACCAAAAATGAACTGGTCAAATTAGATATTCTATTAACGAAAAGCTACTTGAATCTTATCTACTTTATCAGAGTAGGGGATGTAGACTGGGGACTGGTCAAACGAAAACTACACGGACTCAAAGCAGCACAGGATGTCCGTGCTACCTGGGAAATTCATCCAAAGTCTATGCCTGCTGTAAATAGCATACTTCATTCTATACAACAGAAAAATATTATTCCATACCTTCAGTCCATCCTGCCCCTCATAGATCAATACAAGCCATTGGTCACTATGCTTGAACGCTATAGAAACATGCCCAAATTCTCTAAAATCCCTTTTGGTA
Source organism: Campylobacteraceae bacterium (assembly GCA_027079365.1). Lineage (GTDB taxonomy): Bacteria > Campylobacterota > Campylobacteria > Campylobacterales > Sulfurovaceae > JAAXPZ01. Next base: position 5,070 of record JALWVW010000134.1, read on the forward strand.
AAACACTCAAGCGCGGTAGGACAGACAGCCGTATCAGAAGCATCAAAAAATTGCTACAGTTTACTGGTGATTTTCCCAAAAATGAGAGTACCGGTACCGGTTATACCAAAAGTCTCTCCAGAGCTATTGGTATATTTAAAGAACGCTTCAATCTTGCCAAAGGAGACTATATAGACAACAAGGTGATCAAATATCTCAATACTACCAAAACAGAGTATGTCAAAAAGATCATCACCAATCTGGATATGCTCAAGCTTCAGCCCCATCGTTTCGAGACAGATCATGTCCAGATCAATGTACCAGAATTCAGGCTCAGATACTACCAGAGGGGCAGAGAAGTATTCCGGAGTGATATCATCGTAGGGCGCATAGACAGACCTACACCACTTTTTAGTGATAAGATCGAATATATGGTACTCAACCCTACCTGGACAATTACTGACAATTTGGTCAAGAGAGATCTCATCCCTGTACTGAAAAAGCACCCTAACTACCTCAAGGAGAACAATATCCGTGTCTTCACCTCCTATAAAAAGGGCGCCAAAGAATCTCCGCTCGATCTACAAAAACTCTTTAGCTATGAGCACAGCAAAAAACATGTACCTTACCGTTTTGTACAATACCCCAGTGCAAAAAATGCCTTGGGTCGCGTGAAATTCATGTTCCCCAACAAGTACGCTGTATATCTCCATGATACCGACAACAAATCACTTTTCAAATATAGGTATCGTGTGTATAGTTCTGGCTGTATGCGTGTTCAAAAACCCTATGACTTTATGTACGCGCTGCTGAATAATGCAGGAAACAGCTACACCAAATCCAATTTGCAAAAAATATTTAACAGCAACAAGCCCACTACCATCCGGCTAAAACACCCTATTCCTGTACATGTACTCTATCAGACCGTTAGAAGAGACAAAGGAAAAGACTATTTCTTTTATGATGTCTATATGTATGAGCAGATCGTCTATGAATCTACTGCCGGACACAAAAAACCCTCTTTTCGCGTGCCGGCAAAACGATTGACAAAAATAGAGAGAATCGGAGCAAGGATCAGGTAATTACTTTCTGATCTTCACCCTTTGTGCATGGGTAATAGCGATGGCCATCGCATCAGTGATATCCAGAGGCTTGATCTCTTTTTTGATTCCCAGCAGCCGCTTGACCATAAATGCTACCTGCTCTTTGGCTGCCTTGCCATTGCCTGTAATTGCTTTTTTGACCTGTAGCGGGGTATATTCATAAAAATACCCTACCTCCTGCAACATTTTCAGGCTCAATGCCCCCCTAATCTGTGCCAGTTTAAGGACACTCTGTGGGTTGTAGGCAAAAAAGATATCCTCAATAGCTACTTCATCAATCACATTGCTTTTGAGAATAATATCAATCCCCTCCATCAACTCTACGATCTGCTCCTGTAGCAGTTTACTTTTAATCTTCAGTACACCTGCTTCTATCAACTGATACTTATGCCCCTCAAAATTCAATACACAATAGCCGAGATTTCGACTTCCTGGGTCTATACCTAAAATTTTCATTCACACCTTTATTCACATGTTAAAAAGTCTTTTCACATCACTTTTTTTGCCCTATTTTAGCACAATTGCGATAAAATCATAAAAGTTATTCACATCATACCATTCAGTACTGTGAATAGATACATTAGAAGGGTCACTATGAGTATTGGAAAATCAGTTCTATCAGAGCTAAAAAAAGAGATCAACCCCAATGAATATGAGCGCTATATCAAAAATCTATATTATGACGAGATACATTCAAGAAGTGATAGAGCCATTTTTACCACACCCAATGTTATCATAGCCAAATGGATCAAAACCAAGTACAGAGAGAAAATCGCACATCTTTTTGAAATACAGGGAGGCATCAAACCTCAGGTAGAGATCGTCGTAGGAAAAATAGATACAAAAACCAAAAAAAGAATTCAAATTAAAGAACATAAAAGCCCTCCCAAAAGCACCCATCTCAACCCCTCTTTTACCTTTGAAAGCTTTATTGTCGGAAGTTCCAACCAGTTTGCCTATACGACTGCAAAATCTGTAGCAGAAAAACCTGGTATGCAGTACAATCCACTCTTTCTCTATGGAGGTGTAGGCTTGGGCAAAACACACCTGCTCCAAGCCATAGGCAACGATCAGGTAGCCCAAGGGAAAAAAGTGATTTATACCACACTTGAACAGTTTATGAACAAGTATATCTCCCACATCAAATCACAGACTATGGACAGATTTAGAGACCATTTTAGAGAGTGTGACCTGCTTCTAATTGATGATATTCAGTTTCTCAGCCGTAAAGAACAGACACAAGAAGAGTTTTTCCATACTTTCAATGAACTGCACCAGGCAAAAAAACAGATCGTTATCACTTCAGACAGGCAGCCCAATAAAATAGCCGGCCTGGTAGATAGACTTAAAAGCCGTTTTGAATGGGGACTGATGGCTGACATACAGCCACCTGAACTGGAGACAAAAATTGCTATCATTGAAAAAAAATGTGAGCTTGATGGTATCAAACTAGGCAATGAAATTATTCACTATATCGCTACCAATATGGGTGACAATATTCGCGAAATCGAAGGTACACTAATCAAACTCAACGCTATGAGCAGCATGCTTAACCAGGACATTACGCTCGAATTTACAAAAACGGCTATCAAAGATCAACTCAAAGAGAAACATGAAAATATCAGTATTGATGACATCGTTAAAATTATCTCCAAAGAACTAAATGTCAAACCCTCAGATATCAAATCAAAAAAACGCACCAGAAATGTGGTAAATGCCCGACGTATCGTTATCTACCTGGCACGAAACCTGACACCCAACTCTATGCCCCAAATCGCTCAATATGTCGGCATGAAAGACCATACAGCTATCTCCCATGCCATGAAAAAAATCAATGAAATCATAGACAATGATGAGAACTTCAAAGTACTCCTGGAAGAGCTCTCCAACAAGATAGGAACAAGTCCAAAGGAAAATGAATAAAAAAAAGATATAATTTTAAGAGTGAAAAGATGTGAATAAATAAAATAAAGATGGTCATAGAAACAATTCGTTGCCAGCGTGTTTGTAGAAGATTTTCACAAATTCACTGTGACCTACTACTACTATTATATTTATTTATAAATTAAGAGGGAGAACCTATGAAGATCAAAGCAGACAAACAAGTCATTGAATCGATACTGATTAATCTACAACCATTTTTAGAAAAAAAGGATGCCAGCCAAATTACTTCACATATCTATTTTGAGGCAAACAGTCATGGCTGTACTATCAAAGCTACTGATTCTGAAATCGGCTTACAGATCGTAACAGATAGCCTTGTCATAGAACATGAAGGATCTTTCACTGCAAACGGTAAAAAACTACTAGATATTATTAGGATTCTCAAAGAGGGTGATATCGTTCTGGAAATACTGGAAAATACTCTTTTGGTAAAACAGAAGCATTCAAAATTCAAGCTCCCCACTTTTGATGCCAATTCTTTTCCTACTTTTCCTGTCATTGATGAAAAACCTCAAATAGCTTTAGACTCTTTACAGCTCATTAAAAATCTCAAAAAAATATCTCCTGCAATTGATACCAATAATCCCAAATTTGAACTTAATGGTGCCTTGATCAATATTACAGAAACCGCCACTGATCTGGTAGGAACAGATACCAGACGGCTGGCCATAGCATCTATCCCTGGCACCGCAGGAGAAGAACTCTCTTTAATTCTTCCTAAAAAAGCAATTCTTGAGATACAAAAACTATTTCTAGATCAGATCACTATTTATTATGATGAAACTACATTGATTGTTACCAATGATAACTATTTTTTCTTTACCAGATTAATCAATGGAAAATTCCCCGACTACCAGCGTATTGTGCCAAATACGCTCAAACATCAAATCACTTTGCCAAAGAGAGAGATGCTTGATGCCATTAAAATGATTACTACTATATCACACGATATCAAGATCTCTTTTAGAAATGATACTATCCTTTTCAACTCACTCTCCTCAGACAATGTTGAGGCAAAAACAGAGATAGAGCTGGATACAGGACTTTCAGAAACCTTTGAAATTTCTCTCAATAGCAAATATATTCTTGATTTTCTCTCGCAGGTTGATCACGACTCTTTTGAAATAGGATTTAATGAGCCTACGCTTCCGTTTATGGTAAAAGATGACAACTTTATAACCATTATTATGCCGATTGTCGCATAATGGTGATACAGACTATGAATGACCAACAAGAAACCAAATATATTTTTGTCACAGGTGGAGTACTCAGCTCCTTGGGGAAGGGTATTACTGCTGCCAGTATCGGCACACTGCTTAAATCTTCCGGCTACCGTGTAGGTGTGTTAAAGCTTGATCCTTATATCAATGTTGATCCAGGAACAATGTCACCTTTGGAGCATGGAGAGGTGTTTGTGACTAAGGATGGTGCTGAAACGGATCTTGATCTTGGACATTACGAAAGATTTCTTGATACTTCTCTTACACAAAATAACAACTTTACCACAGGTTTGGTCTACAAAACAGTCATTGAAAATGAAAGAAAAGGTAAATATCTCGGTAAAACGATTCAGGTAGTGCCTCATATCGTCAATGAGATCAAGGAGAGGATTTTCAGAGCTGGAGAGGGCAAAGATATTCTTATCGTTGAGTTGGGTGGTACAACAGGAGATATCGAAGGATTGCCTTTTCTAGAGACTATCCGCCAGATCAAACATGAATTATCTAAAAGACAGGTGATGAATGTACATGTAACCCTCCTACCCTACATCAAAGCTGCCGGTGAGCTTAAAACCAAGCCTACACAGCACTCGGTTCAGGAGCTTCGTCGCATAGGTATCGCACCTCATATGCTAGTATTGCGTGCAGAGGTGCCTGTGACAAAAGAGATAAAAGAGAAGATTGCATTTAGTTGCGATGTAGATATTGATTCCGTGATTGTAGCAGAAGATGCAGCGACGATCTATCAGGTACCGCTCAATTTCCTTAGGCAGGATATTCTTACACCTATCTGTCATCAATTGGGTTTGGATCATTGTGAACCAAAGATAGAGGAGTGGAGCACCCTTGTCCAAAGGATCATACAACCAAGTGGCGAAATAAAAATTGCTTTTGTTGGAAAATATCTAGATCTTAAAGAGTCTTATAAATCATTGACAGAGGCTTTTATTCATGCGGGTGCACATACGGACAAGAGGGTAACGATCAAGTGGGTGGACAGTGAAAAAATAGAGGATAATGGTGCAAAAAAGTATCTTCTTGATGTAGATGGTATTCTTGTGGCTGGCGGGTTTGGTTCGCGTGGTGTTGAGGGTAAAATCCAAGCCATTCAATATGCCAGAGAAAACAAAGTACCATTTTTAGGGATCTGTCTTGGTATGCAACTTGCTATGATTGAATTTGCCAGAAATGTCTTGAAGCTCGAAGATGTCAATTCTGTAGAGTTTGAGGAAAAACCCAAAAACCCTATGATCTATCTTATTGATGAATTTATCGATGCGAGTGGCTCCAAACAGGTACGAACTACTACCTCGCCGCTGGGTGGCACAATGCGTCTGGGAGAGTATGAGTGTGAGACCAAAGAGGGATCGGTACTCCGAGAAGCCTATGGCTCCAAAGTGATTTATGAGCGGCACAGACACCGTTATGAAGCCAATCCAAAATACCGTGAAGCTATGGAAGCGGCAGGTATGATGGTCACAGGAGAGTCTCATGGACTGATCGAGGCAGTGGAAGTCAGTGATCATCCTTGGTTCTTGGGTGTGCAGTTTCATCCGGAGTTTACCTCTAGACTACAACATGTCAATGAGAGTATCCTGGCTTTTATCAATGCCTCTATAGACTACGCAAGCGAGAATGAATAACCCTTACCCAAGCCTTACACCAGAAGTGATCTTTACACTTCTGAGTAAGCGCTTCGATGATACATTCCTTTCACTCAAAGATCTTCCCCACCCTTCTGCTTTCAAAGATATGGACAGAGCGGTCAAACGCATTGTACTGGCAATTGACAATCAAGAAAAAATTGTACTCATTGGTGATTATGATGTAGATGGTGTAATCTCCACCTCTGTGATGAAGCTTTTTTTTGATGCTGTCTCCACTCCCTTGGAGTGGATCATCCCCAATCGTTTTAGAGATGGCTATGGGCTCTCTACGACATTGATACCCAGAATCCAAGGGGCCGATCTGGTCATCACTGTGGACAATGGTATCTCAGCCGTAGAAGCAGCCAAAGAGTGCAAGAATCTAGGTATAGACCTGATCATTACCGATCACCATATCGTCCCAGAAGTAAAGCCTCAAGCTTATGCGATCATCAATCAAAAGCAGCCAGAATGCAGTTTCCCTCATGCAGAAGTATGTGGGGCACAGATCGCCTGGTATCTCTGTACTGCCCTCAACAAAGCGTTGGATACCAAAGTAGATATGAAAAAGTATCTGGAGCTGGTAACCATAGCGATCATCGCGGATATCATGCCACTGCAGCATATCAACCGTGCGATGGTACAGACGGGTGTCAAACTGCTCAACCAGAGCCAGCGTCCCTGTATCCAAGCCTATAGAGAACAGAGCAATAAGCAGCAGTTTCTCTCCGAAGATATTGCTTTTGGGCTGGCACCAATCCTCAACAGTGCAGGACGACTGGAGGATGCTTCCTTGGCTGTAGAGTTTATCTGTAGCACCAATATCTACGATGCGAGAAGTCACCTAGAGACGCTTACAGCCCTCAATGACTCCAGGAAGGCTCTAGAGCAGCAGATTACCGATGAGGCGACCCATCAGGTGGATGAAGAGTCCAAAGTGATTGTCGTGGCTTCCAATACGTGGCATGAAGGGGTAGTAGGGATCGTTGCAGCCAGACTTACACGCAAGTTTGAACGACCAGCCATCGTCTTGACCCAAAATGAGGCTTTCTACAAAGGAAGTGGACGCAGTTTCAATGGCTGTGATCTTTTTACTCTAGTGGACACCCAGCGAGAGCTACTGGAGAAGTTTGGTGGACACAGTGCAGCGATTGGGCTCTCTTTAGAGGTAGAGAAGTTAGAGGGTTTCAGGATAGCACTCAATGAAAAAGCAAGTACTTTCTGCTCACAAGAAGCGTATGTGGATCCAGATATTCTAGGAGAGCTACCTTTTGAACAGATTAGCTTTTCACTGATAGAAATGATCGCCCAGTTTGAACCTTTTGGAGAGGGCAATCCCAAGCCCAAATTTATCACAAAAAATGTAGAGATACTGGCAGTACAAACCATGGGCAAAGAGGGCAATCACCTTCGCTTTACACTCAGAGAGGGCAAGCATATTTTCAATGCTGTACAGTTCAAGACCTATGCGACCTATGAGATAGGACAATATGTAGAGATCATCTATAGGTTAAACAAAAATTACTTTAGGGGTGAGACGACCATACAACTTATGATGGAGCATATTGCTGAAAAATGCTAAAAGATACCTAGATCGGCAAGACCCTGATCTGATCATCTATCTTCTCTTTGAGGGTGCTCTCTATGGCGAAGAGGGTGCCGGTGCTGGAGCTGGCACAACCGTTGCATGCACCAAGATAGCGGATATATACATCGATTTGTGCGCCGTTTTCTTTGACATCCAGGATCTCCATGTCGCCACCGTCCATGATCAGAAATTGGCGGATAGACTCATCAATGACGCTGTTGATCGTGGCGATCTTCTGTTCTAGATTCATCTCTCTAAAAGGGGTATCCAGGGGTGCGAGCTTGGCGAGTTTTTCTGCTTCGAGCTCTTCTTGTACCTCTTTGAGAAGGTCAGAGAGATAGCTGGTGCGAGGCTCGAAGAGTGGGTTTGGCTCCAGACAGGCTTTGTCATAACGGCCTGCTTTAGTGTAGTGTGTGATTGCTTCAAGGGTTTGAAGTTCATGGAGTTTGATCGTCTCTTTAATCGCTTCGCTGCTCATGGGGGTATCGTTGCAGGGGCAGGTCTGTGTCGTGGTTGTTTCATTGTAGTAGGCTTTGGAAGCCTCCTTGATAGCATCCAGAGCCAGCGTGATGACAAAGTTTTCCTCTTCTGGCAGAGCAGGAGTACTGGGGTTGTCACGCAGGAAGTACTCCAGCCCTTTGTAGGTGATCTCTGCAGCTTTGTCTACTGTTTTGTTGCGGCAGAGTAGGGCAGCCATGTCGTTGGCAGCGATCCCGGCAGGCGAGCCAAACTGGGTAAAACGTGCCAACACAATCGCATCATCACTCTTGTCTACAGCCCAGTAGAGCGTGATTCTCTCTCCGATCTCTTCACTGCCGTAGGTATGAATAAAGAGCTCTGCTTCCAGCTCTTTGAGTTCTTCCATGGTGATCTCGCCACAGTTTTTGGGGCTGTTGATCAGCATCTCTACTTTGTTGCCGTAGTTTCCTTTTTGGGTCATTGGTTTCTCCATTACTGTATTCTTTCTTCTCTAATTAATGTAACTGCTTCTTTGAGCTTTTCGATGGTATAGGCGATCTCTTCTTCTGTGGTATAGCGACTGAGAGCGAAGCTGACAAGGGTGTGGGTGTAGTCACGTTCCTGCCCGATATTTGTGATGAGGGTACACCCCTTTTCGGCAGAAATACTGATGCCGTGGCGGTTGAGTTCCCAGACAAGTGCCTCATTCTGTACCCCTTTGAATCCTGCCATGACAGTGTGGGGTGTCCGCAGCGCCCAAGGAGTCACTACCAGATTTTGGGGTATCTCCTGTATAGCCTCCTCTAGAGTATCTCTGAGCTCTCTGACATCTTCCATCTCAAAGGCCTGTGCGTCAACAGCCAGCTCCAGTGCTTTGCCAAGGCCTACAAGATCTGCTCTATTAGATGACGGGAGGAGGAGATTGGGAAATATCTTTCCCTCCTTGACAGCCAGAATAGCTGTGGCGCTTGGCCCATGCACGGTTTCTGTCGAAAGAGTGAGGTAGTCTAGTCCAAGCATCTGCATATCGACAGGCAGTTTGCCGATAGCATGGGTGATATCACTATGCAGGGGTACCTCATGTGCTGCGCAGATCTGACTGACTTCATCGATTGGCATGATGGCTCCGGTTTGGGAATCTACCATTGTGAGAGAGACCAGTGCTGTCTTAGGGGTAATGACTTGCTTGAGTAGGGAAAGATCCACGATACCGTTGCTGTCTAGTGGCAGTATCGTGACATGACATCCTTGCGAGGCGATATAGGCTGCGGTCTCATGAATAGCATCACTCTCACTGGCGGAGAGTATGATCTGGTTTTTCTGTCCTGTAATGATAGTACCGAGATAGGTGGCGATCAGTAGTCTGCAGTGCAAGGCATCGGCACTAGAGCCAGAGATGATCGTCTCTTCGGGTTTGGCGTGGATGGATGTGCGGATCTTTTCATAAGCCTGGGAGAGGGGTGCTCTTGCTGCTATAGCAGCGCTGTGTCGTGCAGTGGGATCTGCATATTGTGTCGTGCAGATGGGTTGCATAGCTTCGAATACCTGTGTATCAAGCAGGCTGGCACGGTTGTTGTCTAAATATACTTGCATGGTATCTATCCTCAATTAGGAGAGTTATTCTCTTATTATAAGGATAGTACTTGATGAACGCTTAATCTATGCTTCAGCCTCTGTTTCAGGTTTCCATGTCCAAAACTTGATCTTATCAGGGAAGGCTTTCCACTTGAAGATATTTTTGTTATTGAGTGCACGGAGACACTCCTGGATGCCTTCACTGATACTGGGATGAGGATGGACTGTTTTCATGATCTCGCTGAGCCTGTTGCCACTGTTGATCATAGGTGCGATGAAGACAACTGCTGCAGCAGACTGAGGTCCTGCTGCCCTCATCCCCAGAATGATCGGATCCTCTTCGTCAGAGACAATGATTTTGAAAAATCCACTGGTTGCACGCATGGCAATAGCTCTTGAGATTAAAGCATGGCTGTAGTGGATCACTTTGTAGGCGATGTTTTTCCTTTGGCACTCTTTTTCATTGAGACCAATAGCAGAAACCTCGGGACTAAAGAACATGATTGTCGAGATATTTTTGTAGTTGAGTGGATATTTGATACAGTGATTGATCGCCTTGGCAGCAAACCGCCCCTCCATCTCTGCGATATTGACCAGTGCCATATTGCCAGAGATGTCTCCAGCAGCATAGATATGATCTGTGACTCTACACTCATCATCTACTTGAAGCAATCCTCTCTCTGTGGTAGCCGCACCGACTTTTTCCAGCCCTAAGCGTTTAGTTTGAGGTACTCTACCGATAGAGATGAGCACGACGTCCACGGGCACGACTACCACATGGCCATCCTTGTGATCTAGGATGATTTTGATGTGATCCTTTTCATCCCTGACTTCTCGAAGACTTGCCTCATGATGCATGATCACACCGATATCTTCGAGTTTTTCATTGACGTAGCCACTGACATCGTCATCTTCAAAGGGAATCACTTTGTTCTGTGAATCGAGCAGATGAACCTTCGTCTGCCCAAAATTGGCAAAAATAGTGGCAAATTCACACCCTACAATACCTGCTCCTACAATCATGATGCGTTTGGGGAAGGCTTCGAGACGGTCTATATGGTCTGAGTTGATGATCCGTTTACCATCTGTCTTGATTGTGGGGTGCTCTCTGGGAGTTGAACCTGTGGCGACCACAAAATCATCTGCTACAACCTCTACTTCTGAGCCGTCAGGTCTAGTGACGATCAATCTTTTTTTGTCCTGAAACTTTGCCCACCCTTTCAACATGGTGAGGCTTTTGTTACATCCCTCCTTGCGAGAGAAGGTTTCTATCTGTGAGAGGATCTGATATTGTTTTTCTCCTGCTGCCTGCTTGACAGCCCTGATCATTTCATGATAATGTGGTTTGAGTCCGACAGCCTGATAGCCTCTGTCTGTTTTGCTCGCGATGGAGAAATCTTTGGAGAGTTCCCACATGGTTTTGGAGCTGAGTGCGCCATTGACGATACCAGCACCACCTACATGCCCTCCTTCTACGATACAGACATGCTTGTCAAAATCGTAGGAACGCATCGCAGCGGCAAATCCTGCAGGTCCCGATCCTATGACACAGACATCAAATGTTAACTTCTCCATTCCCTTTCTCCTCCTTGGTAATTATGCATAATTATAGCACAACCCACGAGAGAAAAATAGCGATTTTATGCTGTTTTCGATCAAACTTTTTGATCCTGATTATTGACTATACTAATGACGAGAGAGATAAGGCGAGATGATAGAGATCACAGCGGTTAAAAAGAGGAAGAAAGAGACAGCTTTTTTGAGCCGTTCCTTGTCAAAGTTGTTACCGATCTTTACCCCGATAAGTGCAGAAATGATGACAATAGGTGTCGCAGCGATACCCCAGTAAAAAGCATGGGAGAGTGAAGCACCGAATTTCCAGTACAGTAGTGTGATCTGTACAGGGGCAGCAAAGAGAAAGACCGCAGTGATAAAAGCTCTGGTGCGCTTGGGCTGCCAGTCATGAGCCATGAGCCACAGTATGATAGGTGGTCCTCCCATCCCCAGCATCCCCAGCATGATGCCGCTCAAGCCAAAGGAGAGGATGCTCCATGCAAAGTGCAGGTGCTCTCTGGGCTTGAAGGTGACAAAGAGCTGTGTGGCAAGGATTAGTAGGAGCATGAGACCTACGAGCTGTTTGATATAGGCCGTATCGAGACGGTTGATCATATAGAGCAGCCCGATACCCAAAGGCAGTGTCATATAGCGAATGGTAGCAGCAGGGATGACATCTTTCCAGATGATTGCCTCTCTGAGTTTCCAGGCATTGGTCATGAGCTGTACGAAGATAGGGATAGAGGTGAGCACCACCGCCTCTGCTAGAGAAAACCCTGTCCAGATCAGGAGTGGAATTGCAATGAGATTAAAGGCAAATCCAATCATCGCCTGTATCATGCTGGAGAAGAACAGGATCACAGCAGCGATGATGAGTTGCTCGGCAGACATGAGAGATTTCCTTATCTATTTTTAGATATAATATCCGCTATTTTAACACACTTCTTCATTAATGGAAGAGATTTAAAGGTTTATTTTGAGCGAAAGTATTATTGGCTATGTGGATAGCGACGGCACTATCATCGATACGCAGAGTGCAGGGGAATCATTTGATGGTACAGCAATAGTCTATGACAACAGTGAAAAAGCACTGGAGATCATCCGCCATTCTACTGCGCACCTCATGGCGCAGGCGATCAAGGAGCTCTACCCTGAGGCACAGTTCTTTGTAGGACCAGTGGTGGATGAGGGCTTTTATTATGACTTTAGGGTTGATGTACCGATCGGAGAGAATGACCTCAAAACGATTGAAAAAAAGATGAAAACACTCATTAAACAGAAGTACAAGATCGAGAAGTATGAAATCTCCAAAGCAGAAGCGATGGAGAAGTTTGCCGAGGATGATCTCAAGCTCAAAGTCATGGAGCGTATCCAAGATGATACCGTCTCGATCTACAAACAGGGAGAATTTGAGGATCTCTGTCGTGGGCCTCATGTGCCTGCCTTGCGATTTTTGCATAACTTCAAGCTCACCAGAGTGGCAGGTGCCTATCTGGGGGGTGACGAGAAGGCGGAGATGCTGACTCGTATCTATGGAGTTGCTTTTGCAGACAAAGAGTCTCTCAAAGCCTATGTCACGATGATGGAAGAGGCGAAAAAACGAGATCACCGTAAGCTCGGGGCTGAGATGGAGCTCTTCATGTTTAATGAGGAGTCCGGTGCCGGACTACCTTTTTGGATGCCCAAAGGTGCCAAGCTCAGACATAAGCTGGAGCAGATCCTCCATAAAGCACATCTGACGCGAGGTTATGAGCCGGTACGAGGCCCAGAGATACTCAAGGCAGATATGTGGCGTACCAGTGGGCACTATGCCTGCTACGGGGAGAATATGTACCTGACCGAGATCGATGGACAGGAGTATGGCATCAAGCCGATGAACTGCATCGGCCATATCCAGATCTTCAAGCAGAGTCAGAAGAGCTACCGTGACCTACCGGTCAAATACTATGAGTATGGCGTGGTACATAGACATGAGAAGTCAGGTGTACTACATGGCTTGTTGCGTGTACGAGAGTTTACCCAGGATGATGCGCATATCTTCTGTACACCAGAGCAGATCGCTCCTGAGGTACTGGAGGTCGTGGAGTTTGTGGACTCAGTGATGAAGCTCTTTGGTTTTGAATATACGATGGAGATCGCAACCAAGCCGGAGAAAGCGATCGGAGAGGATGCTGTCTGGGAGATGGCAACTCAGGGGCTCAAGGATGCACTTGATGGCAACAACCTCCCCTATACACTCGATGAGGGAGGTGGGGCTTTCTACGGTCCCAAGATCGATATCAAGATCACCGATGCGATCGGTCGTAAATGGCAGTGCGGTACGATACAGGTGGACTTCAATCTGCCTGAGCGATTTGAGGTAGAGTATGTGGATGAGGACAATACGCGTAAACAACCCGTAATGATTCATAGAGCAATCTTGGGATCCTTTGAACGCTTTATCGGAATCCTCACGGAGCACTATGCTGGAGAGTTCCCGATGTTCTTGGCACCTACGCAGGTGATCTTCGTACCGATCGCAGATGCCTTTACTGACTATGCCTACACGCTCAAGAAAAAGCTACTGCTTGAGGGGATCGATGCGGAAGTATATGATAAAAATGATAGCCTCAACAAACGTATCCGTACCGCAGAGAAGCAGAGGGTACCCTATGTGGTCATTATCGGAGAGGAAGAGGTCACCAACCGAAGCGTCGCCATTAGGGACAGACGTAAAAAAGAGCAGTATAATCTCTCTGAAGATGATTTTATGTTACAATTGAAGCAACAATTACAAGAAGGTAGAATTTGAGTAGACACCATAACAACAACAGAGGCAGAAAAAAGGCAGACGATACAGTCATGAATGACCGTATTAGAGACAGAGAATTACGTGTTTTATCAGATGATGGCGAACAATTTGGCATCATTAGCCGTGATGAAGCATTGAAGATCGCTGAAGAGAGAGGGCTGGATCTGGTATTGATGTCCCCTGATGCCAAGCCGCCTGTTGCCAAAATCATGGACTATGGCAAGCACAAATACCAACTAGAGAAGAAGAAAAAAGAGGCGAAGAAGAACCAGAAAAAGATTGAGGTCAAAGAGGTCAAATTTTCCTGTAAGATTGCCGACAATGATATCGCCTACAAGGTCAAACATGCCAGAGAGTTTCTTGAAAAAGGAAAACATGTCAAGCTGAGAGTTTTTCTCAGAGGACGAGAGATGGCCACGCCACAGCTAGGAAAAGAGGTACTCGAGCGCGTCTGGCCAATGCTTGAAGATCTAGGTAACCTTGAAAAAGGTGCCCATCAAGAGGGTCGCTATATTAATATGTATGTGACGCCACTCAAGAAATAATACACCCTTACCCCCAGGCACTGTCCCAACAGTGTCTGAAACGCTCCTCTCCAAATCAGACTTATTTAATCTTATTTTGTTACTATGGTACTACTTTATCTCGGATTATGCAATTCTATCGCATAATCCGGGTTTATCATATTGGAGCCATGATGCTATCAGATATTACAACAAAATATAGACAAAATATACAAAACCTGACGGTGTTTGAAAAAGCAGTTCTGGTGGACAAGGCGACAGAGCAGCCCTTCAGTGGTGCGCTACTGGATGTCAAGGAGGAGGGTCTGTTTGTCTGTAAACTGTGTGCCGC
>JALWVW010000135.1 GCA_027079365.1 Campylobacteraceae bacterium
TATATGGCTACACAGATGATCCGGGAAAATGACCAATATGACCACCTTCCTGTTGTCGCCCTTTCTGCCCTTGTACTGGAAAATGAGATCAGTAAGATGTTTAGATCAGGGGTAAACGGATACCTCCAGAAACCTATTAACCTGGGGCAACTCTACCATGCACTTTATATTTTCCTCAATAAAGATTCTGAAACCAACAACAGGAAAAAAACTGCAGTAACCTATCCCATGGTTGACGATATCAAAGGGCTCAATATCAAAAAAGGTTTGGCCAATGTCAATGACAACATTGCGCTATACAAAGAGCTTCTCACTGAGTTTGTAGCTGCTTACAAAGACTCACCGAAATTTCTCCAAAACCTTTACAGTGGAGAGCACTACCAGGGTATGCTCGCTTTTTGTATCGATATGAAGGGGCTCTCAGGTACCATCGGTGCCTACGAAGTAAGTCGTATCATCGAAAAGATGCATGCCAGTCTCCTCGGACGAGAGTATGAAACCATATCCAGTTTCGTTGCAGAGTATAAAAAAGAGATGGAAAATCTTGTTGAAGTAATCAACAGCTACACCGCCTGAGAAGCTCTCCTCAACCCGCGCGAATAGGCTCCCATGCATCCTTTATGTAGACACTTTCCTTCTAAGTAAAGTGATGACTCTGACAGGGAAATCTCTCGCTATTATTGGCTGTCTCAGCAAACACAGTCAAAGGAAGATCCAGAGAATCTGCAATGGTTTTAATCTCCTTATAGTCTCCTTTTGCAAAGCCTATAAGCATTTCATACTCCTCACCACTAGAGCCCATTTCATCGTTAATATTTTCTAATATTTTATATCCATATTTATTGATATCCAGTAGCTTGTTCGTATCACAGTAGAGTCCATCTGAAATATCCATACCGACATGCAGCAGGGGTCTGGCACGGTAGACAAACTCCGTTCGTAGTTGTGGCTCGATAAATTTGGAATCATCCGCTATCTTTTTGCCAGAGAGCAAGCGCTCCAGATCACGCTTGCTCTCTCCCAGTGTACCGGTATAAGCTAGCAGATCCCCCTCTTTCAATCCTTTTCTATAGAGGGGTGCATCACTGTGTGAGATAATAGTCACAGAGATATGCAGTTTTTCGCCTCCTACCGTGTCACCACCTATGATCTCACAGTCAAATGCTGCGGCCGTCTCCTCAAACCCTCTCATCAGTGCATCGATCTCTTCTCTGAGTATCTCTTTGGGGATACAAAGGCTCAGCAGTGCATACCGGGGGTAGGCATTCATGGCAATCGCATCGGAGAAGTTGACCAGCATAGCTTTTCTGGCTATCTGATAAGGGCTCATCCACGCCCTGCGAAAATGAATATCTTCATAAAAAGCATCGACACTATAGAGAGATTTACCGACCACAGCTGCATCATCTCCGATATGATCAGAGTTTAGTCTTTCGATAAGGTACGCTTCTTTATCTTGTGTCATCATGTAGAATTGTAACATATGCTTCTCATTTTTTACTTTTACCATAGTATTCATTTATCTTATACCTGCATGTGCTATAATCTCTGTACTTTATATAAAGGACTTTACTCTATGAAACTCAAAGATGTCAAAATCTATGAATATGATGCAGTGATTGTGGGCGCAGGACTTGCGGGACTTGCCGCCGCCAAAGAGCTGACGGAAGCCGGTAAAAAGACGGCGGTCATTACCAAACTGCATCCGCTTCGAAGCCACTCCGGAGCTGCCCAAGGTGGGATCAATGCTGCGCTGAGCGAAGATGACTCTGTCGAGCTGCACATGTTCGACACGGTCAAGGGAAGTGACTACCTGGGAGACCAGGATGCAATAGAAATGATGTGCAAGGGCGCCCCGGAGACGATCCGATGGGCAGAGCGTATGGGTGCTGCCTTCTCCAGAGAAGAGGATGGCACTATCGCAATCCGTCCTTTTGGCGGACAGTCCAAGCCGCGAGCCTGCTATGCTTCTGATCGTACAGGGCTTACTATGTTGCAGACGATCTACGAGCAGGCACACAGAGCCGGTATCGAAGTCTTTGACGAGTGGTATGCAGCCGACCTGCTCTACGAGGATGGAAAAGTCAAAGGTATCGCAGCCTTCAATCTCAGAGACTCACAGCCAGCGATTTTCAATGCCAAAGCCACCATGTTTGCCACAGGAGGTTATGGAAGAGCCTACAAAGTCAACTCCAATGCACACGCCAATACCGGCGATGCACTCTCTATCGTGGCACGCAAAGGGCTTCCACTGGAGGATATGGAGTTTGTACAGTTTCATCCCAGTGGACTGGGAGGCTCGGGTATCCTGATCTCTGAAGCAGCCAGAGGCGAAGGTGCCTGGCTCTTCAACAGTGAGGGCGAGCGCTTTATGAAAAAATACGCACCCAATGTCCAAGAGCTGGCCTCCAGAGATGTCGTCAGCCGTGCCATCATGCAGGAAGTACGCGAAGGACGCGGTGTGGGACCGAACAACGATGCAGTCTTTATGGATCTTTCCCATCTGGATGACGATATCATCCTCAAGAAGCTTCCTGAGCTCAGAGAGCTTGCCATCACTTTTCAGGGGCTGGATATGCTCAAGGAGCCGATCCTGATCTCCGCTACCGCACACTACTCGATGGGAGGCATTCCTGTAGACAAGCGCTGCCAGGTGCGCAAATCTCCTACCGAGATGGTGGAGGGTTTCTATGCTGCGGGTGAATGTAGCTGTGTTTCCGTACATGGTGCCAACCGTCTGGGTGCCAACTCACTGCTGGAAGCGCTCTTCTTTGGGCGTGAAGCAGGCAAGGCTATCATCGCAGACCTCGATGGACTCACCCTCGTGAGGGCAACTTCCGAAGATGCACAAGGTATGGTCGATGAGTACAACTGGGTAAAAGGAAACAATGGTGACGAGAGAGTCCCTGCTCTACGCGAAGAGCTGCAAAACAGCATGAGCAGCGATGCGGGTGTGTTCCGCACAGAGGAGTCTTTGAACCGACAGATCACCAAGCTGGAGGAGCTTTATCAGCGCTACCGTAATATCCGTATCGATGACAAGTCTTCCACCTTTAACACCGATCTACAGGAGGCGGTAGAACTGGGACATATGTTGGATTTCAGTCTCTTTATCGTCAAAGGTGCGCTCGAACGCAGAGAGAGTCGGGGTGCACACTTTCGTGATGACTATACAGAGCGGGATGATGACGCCTTTTTGAAGCACACCTTTGCCACGCTCAAAGATGACTACAGTATAGCACTGGAGTACGGCGATGTCGTACTGGGTCACTTTGAACCTGAAGCCAGAACATACTAAGGAGCCTTGCATGATACATACTGAAGAAGAAGTAATCCAAGAGGCCAAGCGTCTCGACAAAGAGGAACATGCGACTGATTTTGACCATCCAGTCAAGGTCGCACTCAAGACATTCAGATTTAATGCAGAGACAGACTATCTGCCCTACTACAAGACCTATGAGATGGAGGTGACCAAGGATGAGCTTGTCCTTGATCTACTCAACCGTATCAAGTGGGAGCATGATGGCTCCTTCTCCTATAGACGATCCTGTAGGCACGGTATCTGCGGAGCCTGCGCGATCAAAGTCAATGGCAAAGCCGTACTTGCTTGCAAGGAGAATGCACAGGGTCTGGTCAAGATTTTTGGCAACGAGCTGGTCATAGAGCCACAGAGTCAAAAAAGAGCCATCAAAGATATGATCATCGACAAGGGTGATTTCTGGCAGAAGCATGCCGATGTCAAGCCTTTTGTCGTGGCAGATGTCGATCCTCATCCGACCGAAGAGACACGCATCTCCCCGGAACGAAACGAGCAGTTCCTAGAGTCGGACTACTGTATCCAGTGTGGTGCCTGTCACTACTCCTGCCCTGCCCTGGAGGTCAATGAAGATTACCTAGGCCCTGCGGCACTGGTCGCAGCCTATCGCTTCAGTATCGACCCCAGAGACAGCGCGACAGAGGATCGCCTAGAGCTGACTTCTCAGCTGGGTATCGGTGTCTGGGACTGTGTAAAGTGTAATGAGTGTGTCGAGGCTTGCCCCAAAGAGCTCAATCCACTGGAGAAGATCACCAAGCTGCACAATATGCAGTTTGAGCAGGGTATCGCCAAGCGCAATGTCGCTACCAAACATGCCGAAGGCTTTGTCCGCTCGATCAAAAAGTACGGCTATCTGGATGAAGCAGATATCGTCGTCTACTCCGAAGGGTATCTCGGCATGCACAAACATGTGAGCACTGCGGTCAAAATGATGAAGGCGGGCAAAATACACTGGCATTCCGGTATACCGTTCATCGATTCGGTACCCAAGATCAAAAATCTGGACGAAGTCCAAAAGCTCATTGAAATCTCAATGACGCACAAACTGTAAGGAGAAAAGATGAGTCAACTACATTATGCACTATTTACCGGATGTACTGCCAAGCAGTCCACTCCCGAGCTCCTCTCCTCTACCCTCGCAGTAGCGGAGAAACTGGGAATAAAGATCACGATACTCGAAGAGGCGTCTTGCTGTGGTGCCAGTCACCTGCAGGATTTTGATGAGTTTTTGGCACATGTACTCAATGCCCGTAATATCTGCTATGCAGAGAAGCTGGGACTGACCATGATCACGATCTGCAACACCTGCCAACTCAACTCACAGATGACCAAGCACGCACTGGACACCAACCCCGAACTCAAAGCCAGAGTCAACGAAAAGCTGGCGGAAGTCGGCCTGGAGTACAAGGGTACTTCGCAGATCAAGCACTTCCTCTATACGCTGATCGATGAGTATGGTCTAGAGAATATCAAAGAGAAGGTCACCGTACCACTAAGCCATCTCAATATCGCACCCTTCTACGGCTGTCACAATATCAGACCCTCTGAGCTGCACGCAGCGTCCAACAACCACGAAAACCCCTACAACCCTACCTCTCTGGACAGTCTGATCGATGCACTGGAGGGCAAGCCAGTCAACTATGAGAGCAAAAACAAATGCTGTGGCTTCCATGTAGAGCTACAGGCCAACCACGCCTCTGAAGTACTCTCCGGCAACGCCCTACTCGACGCGATGGACAACAACGCCGACCTCATGGTCACCCCCTGCCCGCTTTGCCATCTCAAGATGGACACCTACCAGCCCAGCATCTCCAAAGTCATGGGCAGAGATGTCAAGCTGCCGGTACTGCACATGCCACAGATGGTAGCACTGGCACTGGGATGCACCGAGAAAGAGATCGGACTTGATTTTCATGTGCAGAAGGCTAAGCATCTTTATTCTGCGTAATATATAAATCTCCCTCGCTTGCCGAGGAGAGACTGTGTAAGACTTTATGCTTCCGGAAGTGGAGAGTTTCACTCCCACCCAGAATATGAATAGAATATATATATTTCCCACAAAAAGCGTGTAAACACCCTTTTTGTGGGAGTAAACTCTCCACTTCCGTAGGTTCTTGTATAGCCCTTAGGGCGGATGTAAACGAGGAAGAAGATAATGCCCCTAATTTTATGCTGCTAAAGATATAATATATTCTATATTGCAAATATAGAGGAAATATAATGAAAAAATACTACTAGTCGGGCTGCTATTTTTTGGAATGAGTTTATTTTTAAATGCAGGTAATTTTGAAAATAATAAAAAAGCTTGTGATACTGGGGTAACTGTGGGATGCTCTAGACTTGGAATGATCTATTACTATGGTGAAGGCGTAAAGAAGGATTATTTTAAGGCAGTAGAATTGTTTAATAAGGCTTGTGATGGCGGGTTTGCCGAAGGATGCTCTAGGCTTGGGTTTATGTACGATAAAGGAAGAGGTATCAAACAGGATTCCCTTAAAGCGGCGGAGCTATGTGGTAAAGCTTGTGATGATGGGGATATTTTGGGATGCTATATCCTTGGGGCTATGTATACCAATAACAAAGGTATAAAGCAGGACTATTCTAAGGCAATTGAGTTGTTTGGTAAAGTTTGCGATAGTGGGTTTGCCGAAGGATGCTCTAAACTTGGGTTTATGTATGCTAACGGCAAAGGAGTAAAACAAGATTCCTTTAAAGCAGTGGATTTATATAGCAAAGCTTGTGATGGTGGGTTT
>JALWVW010000136.1 GCA_027079365.1 Campylobacteraceae bacterium
TTCTTGATCTCGTACTCTCTTTTGGAGGCAGCGCTTCTGTCCTCAAATGTTTCATGATGAACCAGTATGACGGGGCGACGAGCTCGGGTGTATTTGGCACCTTTGTCGGAGTGGTTGTGCTCCTCTATGCGACGCTCCAGCTCTTTGGCGATCCCTGTGTAGAGGGTCGCATCTGCACACTGGACGATATAGACATAGTACATCTGTTAGAGGAAGATCTCATCAAGGATGATGTTGATATAGTCATTGGCTTTGAACCTGACCAGATCATCCGGAGTTTCGCCTGTCCCCATATAGTAGATCGGCATTTGTAGTTCATCTGCGATACTGAGGACGGCACCGCCTTTGGCAGTACCATCAAGTTTAGTGATGATGATACCGTCTATACCAATGATGTCATCAAAAGCCTTGGCCTGATTGATAGCTGAGCTCCCCTGCGTACCATCAAGGATCAAAAGTTTACGGTGTGGTGCTGCTTTGAGCGCTTTGTCTGCGACTCTGGCCATCTTTTTGAGCTCTTCTGAGAGGTTGGACTGGGTGTGGAGTCTACCAGCAGTGTCGATGATCACATTGTCGATACCCTTGGCATCTGCTGACTGGATCGTATCATAAACCACAGCAGAGGGATCATGCCCCTGTTTGGTGGAGACGATGGGTATCTCCAGTTTGGCTGCCCAGCGGCTCAGCTGTTCGATCGCAGCAGCACGGAAGGTATCCCCGGCTCCGAGCATGACAGAGCGCCCTTCTGTTTGATAGTGTCGTGCGAGCTTGGCGATGGTGGTGGTCTTGCCGGCACCATTGACCCCTACGATCATCTCGACAAAGGGTTTGTAGCTGCCAGGTTCGATCCATTCGGCACGGTACTGAAAGACAGAGATGAGGGAGTTGAATGCCTGCACCTTGGTGATACTTTCAGGTAGGCCTTCCAGCAGACGCTCTACGAGGTCATAGTTGACATCTGCTTCGAGCAGGATATCTTCAAAGTCTTCTTTGGGGACACTAGAACGCTTTTTTGGGGCGACTTCATGGATCACTTCACTGGTCTTACTAAAGGCTTTTTTTAGAAATCCAAATACTGCCATGCTATTTTCTCCTTAGTTGCTCTATATCTGCTTTGATCATCTCTATAGGGGTGGCGCCGATATAGTGTGTAGTATACTCTCCATTTTTAAACAGGAGGGTGATTGGTACCGGATAGTTGGTTCCCAACTGCAAAAAATCTGCCAGTCGCCTTGCTAGGGTATCATTGTCCGGACTGTTTGAGATGAAATAGCTGGCATGATGTGTTTTCATGAACTTCCGTAGATGCTCAGGGTTCTTGTCGCTGTTGGCCATGATGCCCACTACAAACAGTGTCTTGGGGTAGGATTTTTGTAGTGTATCCAGGTAAGGGATCATACCGCAGCTTGGTGGTGACCAGGAGGCAAAAAGGTGGATCAGTACAATAGGCTGAATGACTTTGTCCAGAGAGAGATGATTCTGTTTTAGCGTGAGTGTTGTGGTACGCTGGTCGATATCAGTGATGACAAACTTGCTCTGTGGTATGGGTATCTGGGGAGAGAGGGGCTGCGATGTGCTCTGGGTAGCGTCAGATGTTTTGTCGCTACAGCCTGTCCATAGGGTGAGTGATGCTATAATAAAAAAGAAAGAAAGAGATCGCATTGCCCGCCTGCTATAATTTAGTCATGCGGATTATA
>JALWVW010000137.1 GCA_027079365.1 Campylobacteraceae bacterium
CCATCTCTGCCTCCAGTTTCTCTATCTTTTCTTCGCAGGCTTTGATCTCTTTGGTGTAGGGCTTACGCACTTCATTGCGCTCTTTGGTAATTGTTTTGCGAAGCTGCTTGCGCTTTTTGTAGTCGATCTTGGGCTTTTTCTTCTTGGGCTTTACATTTCCCTCTTCCTCTTCCCAGCCGATCTTCTCCAGAAAGTCTGCGTAGGTACCATCAAAGTACTCAGCACCACCCTTGTGGAAGATGATCAGTGCATCCGCCAGACGGTGCAGGAGCATCTCCGAGTGTGTGACCATGATGAGTGAGCCCTCAAAAGCATCGATGGCATCCGCCAGCGCATCGATAGACTGCATATCGAGGTGGTTGGTCGGCTCATCGAGGAAGAGTAGGTTGGCAGGCTTGGCGATGATCTTGCCCAGCATGACACGGCTACGCTCTCCTCCTGAGAGTACCTCTATCTTCTTGTCTCCTAGCTCTCCACTAAACATCATACGCCCTGCGATGTTGCGTGCCTGGGGGATACCGATTTCCTTGGACATGGAGGCGATCTCATCGACGATAGTGTGTGTGGTATTGAGTCGTTCAATGTTGGTTTGTCCAAAGTGTCCGAACACGGTAGAGGGGTGATACTCCAGTGTGCCTTGCTGCTCTGGCAGTTCTCCTGCGATGTAGTTGAGTAGGGTGGATTTACCCTTGCCGTTCTTTCCGATGATGGCGAGTCTCTGACCTTTTTCCATGGCGAAGGTGAGGTGCTGAAACAGTGGTGCTTCAGGATCATACCCAAAGCCCAGATCATTGGCGCGAAAGATCACTTTGGCAGGTGTATCTCGGTAGTTGAAGCCAAAGGAGAGGTTCGCATCGGTGCTCAGATCCTCCATCTCCCCCATTTTATCCAGCTCTTTCTGTTTGGACTGTGCCAACGCTGCGGTGGAGGCT
This sequence comes from Campylobacteraceae bacterium, assembly GCA_027079365.1. Taxonomy (GTDB): domain Bacteria; phylum Campylobacterota; class Campylobacteria; order Campylobacterales; family Sulfurovaceae; genus JAAXPZ01. The sequence continues at coordinate 933 of JALWVW010000137.1, forward strand.
CTGGCCTTGTTGCGTGCGACAAACTCCTCTAGCTCCTTACGCTTTTTGTCCTGATTGGCTTTGGTCTTTTCGTAGGTTTCGTCCTCCATCTCCAGTGTGGCATAGTATTTGTGACTGTCTCCTGCGATGAGTCGCAGTCCTTTGCGCTGTACACCCATGGTGTGTGTGCTCACCGCATCCATGAAGTCTCTGTCGTGCGTGATGAGGATCACCTCGCCGTCAAACTCGCGTATGAAGCGTTTGAGCCAGCGCAGAGAGGGGAGGTCGAGGTAGTTGGTGGGCTCATCGAGCAGGAGCATATTGGGCTCGGTAGCGAGGAGCTTGACGAGATTGATCCGTATCTGAAATCCTCCGGAGAAGCTCAGTGGATCTTTGTCCAGATCTTCCTCCGTAAACCCCAGTCCAAAAAGCAGCTTCTCTATCTTGTAGAAGTTCCACTGCTCATCCTCTGGCAGTACCAGCGAGCACTCTTCGCGCACGGTAGGTTCGGTAAAGACCAGATGTTGTTTGAGCGCACCGATACGGTAGTTTTTGGGGATAGAGATGCTGCCGCTGTCATGCGGCTCTTCGCCCAGGATCATCTTGAAGAGGGTAGATTTGCCTGAGCCGTTGCGCCCTACGAAGCCTATCTTCTGCTGTGCCTGCACCTTGAAGTTGACATCATCGAACAGGCTTTGTCCACCGAAGCTTTTGGAGAGGTTGGTTAGTTGTATCATAGTGGGATTCCATCATTGTTAATAATTTTTGGGAATTATACCCAAA
>JALWVW010000138.1 GCA_027079365.1 Campylobacteraceae bacterium
CAGGACGGCAGAACTGCGAAACTCGCTGCGCTGGTAGTTACCCACTTCCTCGCCGGTGTGCTCCGCCGGCTGGAGTGAAGCAGCGGCGCAAAGCGATCCGCCTAGCACCACCACCAGCTTCCCCACCCGGCGAGATCGAAAACGTCCCCGAACAGAACCCCGCCACAGCGTGTTCCGTTCATCATCGCTGGGACAGAATTCCGCCGAATTGTGCTCCATTCATCATCGCTGCTGGAGGAAGCGCACTTCCTTTTTCATCCCGGCGTCGTCGATAATAGTGTTCCGTTCATCATCCCTGGAACAAAACCCCCGAAGCGTGTTCCGCTCATCATCGCTGCTGACAGGAAGAGATCAGCTTCCGTTGCGTACCTGGTACCACCGCTTTACCCGGTGTCCCCGGAAGCAGCGAGGTCTACTCCTGCTTCAGAGCGATACCTATCGCCGTCGCTTTGCCCAGTGTTCCCGGTGGCAACGGAGCTCCATCTGAGATTACAATAATTCCAGCGATTCCCCGTTTCCGCACTCTTGAAAATGCTACTCCCCGGTAGCTCAGCTGGTTAGAGCGGGTGGCTGTTAACCACTAGGTCGGGGGTTCGAATCCCTCCCGGGGAGCTCCTTCGGAAAGAACTTCCTCTTACCTCATCAGTGATGCTATGCACCTGCTTTAGAATTTTTTGAAAACCCAAGCGATGCAGGAATGCCAATAGGCTGTAGAATTCTTGCCTTGTTTCTGTTTTTTCTCCTAAACTGCTATGGCTTTGAGACTTTACGTGCACAAGAAAATTGCGAGGAAGGGGAGCAGGGTACATTTTATGTTGCCATAGAATATCTGGGACTGAGTTTCCATCCTGGTGGAGGTAGTACTCCAGAAATATATCCCTTAAAGCTTGATGAACAAGGGTATTGGGTAGTCGAAGTTGGAGGGGTGCTGAGCATTGATTACTATTTCCATAAAAGGTTCTTTGTTAGAGGGTCTATTGCCCACTACTTAGATTGCGCTAATGTCCCTGCGGGTTATTTCCATATTGGTTTCAGAGGAGTAATTTTTCAGAGTGGCAAGCACACGATAGTCGGCGGTATGGGACCAACGTTACTGTACAGGGAGGATTGGCACCAGTTTCCTGAGTACAAAGGCGATCCTTTTTATGGAGATAGGGTCTATGGAAAGTGGCAATATAGGTTCATCTTCTACGGTGGAGAGTTTACGTATTTGTACGACCTGACAGATAGAGCACAACTCCAATGCTCCATCGTACCGGGCATACCCATAGTACTCGTTTTGAAAGTTGGCTTAAGGATCGAGCTGTAGTGTGCTGTTTTGTGAATGCTTCTTTAACCTTGACAGATTTTCTTGTGCTCAAGGCTTGTTCAAAACTTGTAGCCAGATTTTTTGGGTTTTTGATGGAGGTTCCGCTGGTAATGATTTGTAGTTTTCCCCGGTGTAGGACCGGTCAGGAGCCCTTTGCGCTAATGATCCAACTTTTTCAAATTACCTCCTTTCTGAGTTTCCAAAGCTGGCACCGCGCAGGAAAAACACTTCGAGAACTATTATATTCCTTCCAGAATTGCTATTGATTTTTGCCTTTTGGCGGATACTTATAGCTATTGAGCTTTTGCCGTCTTAGCTACATTCCCTGGGATGTGTAGGACTGCGGAGGGCAGTGGGAGTCTAAACAGGGAGTAGAGCAAATGTTGATGGAATCCACGGGGCTCAGTGTAGGTGTTTGGCAAGCACAAGGCAGTGATGGATTAAAAATTTTTGGCATTGGATTTCTTTTTGCAACTTTTTTGTATATTTGTATTGAAACCGAAGTATTGAAATCGAAGTGGCGGAAAGGCGTGGAAGGTTATTTGAAATTTGGTTAACATTGGTATCTTAGGTGAATTCGGTTGTCCCGTAGCAAAATAGATATGGGGAAGAAAGATGGAGTGGGTAATAATAATTGTCGCTGTTGGAGTTGTCTGATATCTACTGGCTAAGAGGGAAAGTGCTAAGAATAAGGAGAAAATAACGGAGCAATCCTCGCTGAAAATTCCTGTAACGATATCGATCGAAGCAAGACTTACTTCCAGTGAAGAACAAAAACCTGTCGACACCGGAGAAATAAAGGAAGTTGAATCTGGAGTGTTTTGTATAAACCCCAAATCCCCTCTTCCACTGACATTGAAAAATTTACCGTTGTCGGAGGTAGAGAAGTTAAAAAAGTTGTTAGATGGAGAAGCTCAATGGGAAAAACAATTTAACTGAAATTACTTACATCATTGCACAGTATAATGTCGAATGTATTGAGCTTGAAGAGTTTGTTAGTCGCTTGCGTTCTCAAGTATTTGAATACATTGAGAAAAGAAAACAAGAGTCGGAGGAGTGGGAACAAGCCTCAGAAAGAGATAGAGAGGATTTAATCCGAGAATTCCAAAAGGATGCGCTTGAATCCCTTTTCACTCGTCCGCCGAATGATCGGGTTTTGGAGACGCTTGTTTTTAAAGCACCTCAAAGTGTTACCGTGGATGATGAGCTGTTGGAGTTATTTTCTGGCAACATTGAACTTTATCGATTTTATGTTTCAAATCTCGGTAGGGCTTCCAAAGTCGTCCAGGTGCCCGCCGACAGTTATTATCGAAAGGCGTGGGAGTCTTTGGTCGAATTAGGACTTGCTAAGCGTGGAAAGGACATACCGGTGAAAGCATTATTGGAAAGCCTGCGTTTAAAGGATATCAATGAATATTTTGCCGATCGACTTGATAAGAAACTCACCAGAAAAGCACAGGCGATAGAGTTTGCTGCTGCTCAGCCTGATGTTTGGGAGGTGTTGTCAAAGCACATTTCTTTCAGAGAGATGTTTCAAATTGTTGAGCCTCCGGGAATTGATGTAACTGCGATTAAAGAGTGTTATGAATATGCCTTCGCTCAAGCAAAATTGATTCGAGACACCTATGTTGCAGGATATCGCACGCTTGAGTGGTTACAGGAAGCTGAGACGAACGCGTACAGTGGATGGGAGATTCAAGCAGAAAATTGTTGCAGGTTCTGCTCAGCCTTAAATGGCGAGAGAACTCAACGCATACTGTCTAAATTACCTCCGTTTCACATCGGATGTAGGTGTTCTATTCGCCCCATTTATGAATGAATCTGGGTAAAGTTTGTGAGAACAGGTTGTTGATCTCTGCTTCGATCGTTGTCTGTGACACTATAGTTAGGAGAAATAGCAGATTAGAGAGCATTGTTTGTGCCGTACTGATAGATGAGCTGTTTTTGTGATTATAGTGTGTGGAATTGCTCATAGATTTTTGAACTTGAGTTTATTGAAAAGTTGTTATACCTGTGATTGCCATACATTGGTGATTCGTACTCGATAGCAGAACAGCTTACACTGAAGGTATGTATTATCAATGGAGGACTTTGATATGAAAACAACAGTGAAGTATTCCATTGTATTTTGTGCAGCATTGCTTGTTCAGTTTTGCGCAAACCATCAGGTTAAAGAGGTCAAGGTTGAAAACGACTGGACCCGAGACGGTCTTAAGGGCAGGGTAAAGTCTTTTTCCAAGTTTTGGTATGAGGCACAAGATCGCTTTGGTAATGTTGAAAAGGGGCTGTTGTGGGGTGGCTGGCGAAAGAAGTATAATGATCGAGGAAATGTAGTAGAGGTAAGCGAGTATGATTGGGGCGGTAAGTTAGACTGGAAGGTGGTTTACAAATATGGTGAGTGGGAGAATAAAATAGAGCTGAGCCGATACAAAGCAGATAATAGGTTAGACCGGAAGACTGTTTACCAATATGATGAGCAGGGAAATATGGTGGAAAAAAATGAGTACGACGCAGATGGCAAGTTGACTGGGAAGATCATTTACAGATATAATGAGTGGAGGGATACGGTAGAGGAAAGTGCGTATGATGCAGCTGGTAGTTTAAGCAAGAAGGTAGTTTTCAAGTATGATGAACAGGGAAATAAGGTGGAGAAAAGCGTGTATGATGCGGATGGCAGACTAAAATGGAAAATAACCTACAAATATGATGAGCGGGGAAATGAGGTGGAGAGAAGTGAGTATGATTCAGATGGTAGATTAGAATGGAAGATAACTTTCAGATATGATGAGCAGGGCAATGTAGTAGAGCAGAGCCGATACGAGTCAGATAGAGGATTAAAGGAGAGGACCATTTACAAATATGATGAGCAGGGAAATATGGTGGAAAAAAATGAGTATGATGCAAATGGCAAGTTGATCGAGAGGACCATTTACAAATATGATGAGCAGGGAAATATGGTGGAAAAAAATGAGTACGACGCAGATGGCAGGTTGACTGAGAGGCGAACCTATGAATACGAGTATGACCAGCAAGGTAATTGGATCAAGAAGATAGAGTTCAAGAATACGATACCGCAATCCATCTGGGAAAGGAAGTTTGAGTACTATGAGGATTAAAGCTATCCGGTAGAGACAGCGCCGTTTCCGGATAATGAGACAACGCTATACGGTGCTTTCTTGCACTGTGCATAGCTGGAGTGTCCCTTGCCTCCATTCCAAGAGGAATCAAACCTCGTTTGGACGCGCCGCTTCGCAAGGACCATAGGTGCAGAATCAACGCTTCTGTGATTTGTGCGGAACGCAGAGAGATGGGCAGAGCTGTTGATATCCTTCAGTGGGAATTATCTTGAGCGATGCAGAGAAAGGTTATCCTGGAAGCATCACGGCTTGGATTGTCAGTGCTCGGCAGCAGTTTGTCCGGTGGAGAGCGTAGAGTTTCTTGTAGATGATTGCAAACCGGCTGGTGGGGCGGGAACGTTTAGGTGATGGTTTTCTGAGTTCCCTGAGATAGAAATTGGTTCCTTTTGCAACGGTGAGAAAGCTGAGTAAATCCGCTCTTATCGCCGCTTTTCTTATTTTCGCTGTTCTACATTGCATTCGTAACCTGTTCGGGATGAGCGGATGGCGATAAAGAAGCTGGAAGAAGGAAGTGTTGTTCGAGCCCCTTTCTGGAGTGAGCCAGTGGAAATTGAAAAGGTTCAAGAAATAGGAGCGTTCATTCGGATTGTTGGTTTTACCCTTCGTTCAAGGCAAGGAGTGGAACGGCTTCTCAATCGGGAAGACGTAGAAAAGTTAGAGGTGGTAGAAACATCCGTCGACTTTGGTGCGAATCCCGAAAACGTTTTCTTCTTCATAGAAGCAACCCGGTTTCAATACGCATCGCTGTTCGATCCTCTTCTTGCTATGAGCGTCTCCAGAATAACGCCTCTCCCTTTCCAGATAGAGGCAGTGTATGGATACGTGTTGAAGCAACCACACATTCGCTTCCTCATCGCAGACGACCCCGGTGCCGGAAAGACGATTATGGCGGGACTCATTCTCAAGGAACTGAAGTTGAGGGGCATTGCCAAGAGAATTCTCATCGTAGTGCCTGGCCATTTAAGAGATCAGTGGGGAAGAGAGCTCAAAGAGAAATTTGATGAAGAATTTGCGGTGCTTGATCGGAATTCATTAAATGCTCATTATGGTGAAAATCCGTGGGAGAAGTACGATCAAGTGATCACTTCCATTGATTTTGCTAAGCAAGACGAAATTCTTGCCAGTCTCAGCTCCGTTCATTGGGATGTTGTCATCGTTGATGAAGCCCATAAGATGGCAGCCTATAAATATGGGAACAAAACCAAGAAGACCCAGCGGTATAAGTTGGGAGAAACACTGTCAAGGCAATCCGATCACCTTATTTTTTTGACAGCTACACCTCATAGGGGAGATCCTGAGAATTTCCGATTATTTCTGGATCTTCTCAAGCCGGGGTTTTTCGCTACCAATGAAATGGTAGAAGAATCATTGCGAAGCAAAGACAACCCGCTTTTTATCCGAAGACTCAAAGAAGATCTCAAGGATTTTGAAGGGAAGCCTATCTTTACACGACGGTACCCTATTACGGTGAAATTCCGCCTGTCCAGAGCAGAAAAAGAGCTGTACAACGAAGTTTCAAGGTATGTACTGGAGCAGTATGATAAAGCGGTGCAGGTGGACAGAAAAGGAAATGTCACTTTTGCTCTGATAATTCTTCAACGTCGCCTGGCATCCAGTACCTATGCTCTTCTGAAATCTCTGGAACGAAGAAGAGCAAAATTGGAAAGGATACTCAAAGGCGAAGAAAAACAGAAGTCGCAGGAGATCATTGTCGACTATGAGGAGATTGAGGACCTGGAGGAGCGAGATCGATGGATAAAAGAAGAGGAGTGGGAGGCGATCACGGTAGCAAGGAATCCGGAAGAACTGCGACAGGAAATTCGCATTCTGCACGATCTCATTGAGAAAGCGCGTCGGATCATCGACCGTGAGGAAGAAGTGAAGCTCAAGGAACTGAGAAAAGCGATCGAAGAGGAGTTTAGAAAAATCCAGCAAATGAAAGGGAATCCAAAAATACTGATTTTCACAGAGTCTAAGGATACGCTGGAGTATTTAGTTCGGAAGATCCGGTCGTGGGATTATACGGTGAATGCCATCCACGGTGGGATGAACATCAAGGAGCGGATCAAGGCGGAAAAAATATTTCGAGATGAAACGCAGATACTGGTTGCAACAGAAGCTGCTGGTGAGGGCATTAATCTTCAGTTTTGCCACATTATGATCAATTACGATATTCCCTGGAATCCCAACAGGTTGGAACAGCGGATGGGTAGAATTCACCGGTATGGTCAGCAGAAAGATGTGTACATCTTTAATCTGGTCGCAGAGGATACACGGGAAGGGAAGGTTCTGGCAAAGCTGTTTGATAAATTGCAGGAAATTCAGCGTAAACTTGGAAGTGATAGAGTCTTTGATGTCATCGGCGATGTGTTCGAAGGCAAAAATCTCTATCAGCTCATCCTGGAAGCAGTCACGAACGCCAAGAGTATGGATGGAATTCTAAGAGAGTTAGATATTCAACCGGATGAGCAGTATATCGCAAGGATAAAGGAAGCCCTGGGCGAGACTCTCGCAACACGGTTTATTGACTACACACGCATTACGGAAATGGCTGAAAGGGCAAAAGAATACAGACTGGTGCCGGAATATGTTGAGGAATTCTTCACAAGGGTTTTCCAAAAAGCAGGGGGTAAGCTCAGAAAAACGAAGGATGGTTTCATTGCTATTGATGCTATCCCCGGTGAAGTACGAAGAATCGCTGAAAGTTCTGAGTTTAAGAATCGATATGGTAAAAGTGAGAAACAATATCCTAAGGTCACTTTTGACAGGGAGATCGCTTTCAAAAATCCTGATGCAGAGTTTATTTCTTTTGGACATCCGTTATTTGAGGCACTCTTACAGTGGGTAGTTCACCACCATACAGAAGAAGCGCAACGAGGGGCGATTTTCAAGGATCCTTCCGGTAAATTGGATGGCACAATCTGGTTTTTCATCGGAGAAGTGCGAGATGGAAAAGGGAATGTGGCAGGGAGAAAAATTCTGGCAGTTTATGATAACGGCACAGACCTGAGAGAAATAAATCCGGCGATTCTCTGGGATTTAGTTCCGATGCACGCCGGGCACAACAACAATGAAGATAACGACATTGTGGATGAAGAAAGACTGCTCCACTTTACGGCGGAGGCTCTGGATAAATACCGGAAGGAAATAGCGGAGGAACGAAAAAGGCAGGCGGAAATCAAAAGAAAATACGGTTTAAGGTCCCTGGAATACCTCATTGGAAAATTAGATGGGGACTTAGCAGAGCTCTACGAAAGGCAGGGAAGAGGGGAAAAAGTGGGGGGGACTATTCGGAACAAAGAGGAGCAAAAGCGACGATATGAAACAGCAAAAAAGGAGTTAGCGAAGGAAATAGATCAGGAACAGTACCTTACAATGACCGTTCCAGAACGATTGGCTGTTATTAGAGTTATCCCCGAAAGAGGCGAAATGGTGGAAAACGAGACGATTGAAAGAATTGGGATGGAGGTAGCGATGGAGTATGAAAGACGACAGGGGAGGATTCCACAGGATGTTTCAGCAGAGAACCTGGGCTTTGACATCCGATCCGTAGATGAGCAACGCGGTATCATCCGGTACATCGAGGTCAAAGCGAGAGCAGATGAAGGAGCTGTAGCCTTAACGCCGAATGAGTGGTTCAAGGCAAAGAGGTTCAAAGAGCAGTACTTTCTCTATGTGGTTGCTAATGCGACAACAAATCCGATTCTTTATGTGATTAGAAACCCTGCTGAGAACCTTCAGGTGCAGGAAAAGATCGAAATAGTTCGTTTAGTTGTGCCGACTGAAGAATGGAAAACAAAGCAGGACGAGGTGTGGGAAAAATGAACAAAACCAAGCGCTACATTGAGGAAAATTTTCCTGTAAGAGAAGTCAGCGAAATTTCATCCAAGGAGAAAAACATAAGGCACGGACACATTTCCACTTTGCACATCTGGTGGGCTCGCCGTCCTTTGGCAAGTTCCAGAGCAACAAGCTATGCAGCGTTGATCCCTGCTCCCGATGATGAGCAGGAATGGGAGAAAACAAGGCAGTTTATCATTGAACTTGCGAAGTGGGAGCATTCTTTGAATCAACATATCATCCAGAAGGCAAGAGAGGATATTTTAAGGGCAAGCGGTGGCAAGCCACCGAAAGTGCTGGATCCCTTCTCCGGTGGTGGCTCCATACCGCTGGAGGCTCTGAGGCTGGGATGCGAAGTTTATGCTGTTGAATACAATCCGGTGGCGACGCTCCTTTTAAAATGTACGCTTGAGTATCCGCAGCAGTACGGAACTCCAGTGAAGCGAAAGATCCGCGACGCAATGGGACTTGAACAGAAGGTAGAAATCAATCCCCTTCTGGAGGATGTAAAGAAATGGGGAAACTGGGTTCTGCAGGAAGCGAAAAGTGAGATTGGCAGGTTCTATCCCCCCGATGAGGATGGGGCGATTCCGGTAGGCTACCTCTGGGCGCGGACGATCCCGTGTCAAAATCCGGGCTGTGGGGCGGAAATTCCTTTAATGAGGCAATTCTGGCTGGCAAAAAAGCGCAACAAAAAGGTAGCACTCTATCCGTATCAGGATGGTAGGGAAGTAAAGTTCAAAATCGTAGGAGATGGATATGAATCGATGCCAGCAAATTTCGATCCCTCCAAAGGTACGGTTTCAAGAGCAATCGCGGTGTGCCCTGTTTGTAGCTCGACCGTGGAAGCAGACACTACGAGAAAACTCTTTCAGCAGGGAAAAGCGGGAGAACGAATGGTAGCAGTGGTACTCCATAAACCCGACACAAAAGGGAAGCGATATAGGCTGGCGACGGAAAATGATGTAGCAATTTTCAAATCTGCGGCAAAGTATCTGGTAGAAAAGAGACAAAAACTTATGGAGCAGTGGGGAATGGATCCTGTGCCGGATGAGGAAATTCTTAGAAAGTGTCACGAAGTCGATAGAATGCCAATGTATGGGATGCATACTTGGGGCGATCTCTTCAATGCTCGTCAGAAACTGGCGCTGATCACCTTCACGGAGAAGGTCCGCCTTGCCTATCAGAAGATGATTGGGGAAGGATATGACGCGGGGTATGCAAAGGCAGTGGTGAGTTATTTGGGGTTGGGGATCAATAGATTGGCTGATTATAACTCTTCTCTATCTGTGTGGGCAGTTGCAGGAGAATTTATTGCTCATACTTTTGGAAGACAGGCTTTACCAATGGTGTGGGATTACTTCGAACTTAATCCATGGAGTGAGGCAACGGGAGATTGGAACTCAGCGATGGATTGGATTCTCAATATTCTCTCCCATCTCTCCCGGATCCCATCCGTAGAAATAACGGAGGAGGAAAGATGAAGACGCTTGAAGAAGTAGAGAGGATATTAAAAGACCTTAAAGAGGAGATAAGAGAGCAATACAAAGCAGAAATTGTGGGAATTTTCGGTTCTTATGCGAGGGGTGAGCAGAAAGAAAGAAGTGATGTGGATATTCTGGTAAGATTCTTTGAAGGAACAACGCTTTTTGACTTTGTGGGACTGGGGGATTTTCTTGAGGAAAAACTCGGTATTAAGGTGGACATCGTTTCAGAAAACGCCATAAGAAAAGAGCTAAAAGATAGGATACTACAGGAGGTGATAAAAGTATGAAAAGAGACTATAAGCTATTCATCAAAGACATTATTGAAGCTGTGGAATCCATAGAAAAGTTTGTTAGTGGAATGTCATTTGAAGGTTTTGTCGAAGACGATAAAACATTAAGCGCAGTAATAAGGAAATTTGAAATCATAGGAGAAGCCACAAGAAATATCCCAGATTGGATAAAAGAAAAATATCCTCGTATTCCCTGGAAGCGTATGGTGGGAATGAGAAACAGATTGATTCACGGCTATTTTGGTATCGATCACAAACTTGTATGGGCAACAATAAAAATTGAGCTACCAAGGGTAAAGCCTCAACTACAAAAGATTCTGAAAGAATTGGAGAATAAAAAAATGAAAATGCATAGGATTGAGAAAATAAAACGCGTTCTTGCGAAAAATAAAGAAAAGATAAGAACAAAGTGTGATGTAAAAATTCTTGGGGTTTGCGGTTCTTACGCAAGGCGAGAAGCAGGCGAAACGAGAGACATTGACATACTCGGTGAACTTGAAAAGCCCATAGGCTTTGAATTCTTTGAATTGTGGGACTATCTTGAAGAGCTTTTAGGGGTAAAGGTTGACCTGCTTACTACTGGTGCAGTAAAGCAGAAACCGCTGTTATGGGAGAGCATAAAGGAGGTCTGATCCATATCTAAAAGGACGTGAAAATTGTTTGTAATGAATATGCTGAAAGGTTCTTACAAACGGCTATTTTGTTGTGGACTACAACATTGTGTGGAGTATCGTAAAAAAATACCAAAAAAGGAACAGGAAGAAGAATGAAAAAAGTCGCAATTCCCGTTGTCAAACAAGCATCAGCCACCGAACTACCCTATCCTGACAACTCCTTTGATGCGGTGTTCACCGATCCGCCTTACTACGACAATGTTAATTATGCGGTCCTTTCCGATTTTTTCTATGTGTGGCTGAAACGCAGCATTGGAGATTTGTATCCGGAGCTTTTTATGACACCTTTGACGCCAAAATCGAAGGAAATTGTTGCTGATCCCGCAAGAGCAAGTTCAAAAGATGAGGCAAAGAAATTTTTTGAAGATATGCTAAAAAGAGCCTTTAAGGAAATAGCACGGGTGTTGAAGCCAAATGGGATAGCGACCATTGTTTATACGCATAAATCTACCTCTGGATGGGAGACGTTGATCAATTCACTGCTTGAGTCCGGACTTGTGCCGACGGCGTCGTGGCCTATTGATACAGAGATGAAAGCGCGACTGTTAGCCAAAGGCAATGCCGCTTTGGCTTCCTCTATTTACTTCGTTTGTCGCAAGATGGAGCGAAAAGAGACGGGCTGGTTGAACGAAGTGAAAGAAGAGATCCGGGCGTATGTTACCAACAGACTTGAGTCGCTGTGGCAGGAAGGAATCAGTGGAGCGGATTTCTTCATTGCCGGTATTGGTTCTGCTATTGAGGTGTTTGGCAAGTACAAGACAGTGATGGATTATGAGGGAAGAGAAATTGGAGCTGAAGCGCTTCTGGAGTATGTGCGGGCGGTTGTTACAGATTATGCAGTCAAACGCATCCTGCGCAACGGGATCTCCGGCGACCTTACCCCACTGACGAGATTCTATATTCTCTGGCGATGGACGTATGGGGAGTCAAAGGTGCATTTTGATGATGCGAGAAAACTTGCTCAGTCGTCCGGGGTCGATCTTGCGGAGGAATGGAACAGCGGATTTGTCGCAAAAGAGAAAGAGTTTGTACAGATCCTTGGTCCACAGGAAAGAACACTGGATGAGCTTGAAGATTCTGGGGAAATGATCGATGTACTCCATAAAGTTTTGCTGTTGTGGAAAGCTGGCAAAAGGGAAGAGATAAAAGTGGTGTTAGAGGAAACCGGCTATGGGACCAGAGAGGTTTTCTATCGGGTAGCACAGGCGATATCCGAGACGTTGCCGAATGAGAGCAGGGAGAAAAAACTTCTGGATGGATTTTTGAGCGGGAAAGAGAGATTAAAAGACGAGATGAAAAATCTTGGGAAGCAAGGAGGGCTGTTTGAATGAAAACGCTGGAAGAGCTGCTCTTTGTTGCCAGGGGAGAACAAAAGGAAGGGAACAATATTGATGTGCGCGTTAAGTTTCACAAAAATGCCGCACTTTTTGATTTCGTAAAGCTTTCTATGTTTTTGCGGGAAAAAATTCGGTGTTGATGTAGATATGGTTCCTCGGAATACGTCCAGAAAGGGAACGAAGAGAAAGTATAATGCGGGCAGTGATTCATATATGAAAAGGGATGCTATATGTCAAAGATATTCTGGATGCAATGTTTTCGATTGAAAATTTGTTGAAGGAATGGATTTTCAGGAATTGAGAGAAAGTGATAAGACTTCAGGCGCTGTCATTGGGAAGTTTGAATAATTGGTGAGGTTGCGAAACATATGCCAGCGGATGTAAGACAAAAATATCCTGATATATCCCGGAAAGAAATGGCAAGATTCAGAGATAAGCCCGTACATTTTTTTTGTTTTGAACTCAAATACGAGATTATCTGGCAGCGCACTATCAAAGATGGAACTCCCAGAGCTGCGAATTGAGAAGGTGTTAATGAAACGTGGAGAGAAATAAAATGAAGCCGTTTACCCAGATAGCAATCCCGCACGAGGATGTTGCTGAAGGTCGCCTTACAATGGATGTTTTTGCCGCTGACCTCTGGCAAGTGGTCCAGAACAGAGCTCCTGTGGATTACCAGGATCCGGATTTGTTTTTCCGAAAGACTTTCATCACTGAGGGATTAAATAATATTCTGGAAATTGCAAGAGCCCGACTAGAAGGCAGAAGTGGCGATTCCCTTATTCAACTTCAGACACCATTTGGTGGTGGTAAGACGCATACCCTCATAGCCCTTTATCATAAAGCAAAGGAGTGGAACGCAGAGGTTGTGGTTATTGATGGAACGGCGCTTACTCCTCAAGAGAACAGACTCTGGGAAGAGATCGAAAAGCAGCTCACAGGAAGTGTCAGGTTAACAAAGGGAGATATAGCACCGGGTAAGGAGAAACTGGTGGAGCTTCTATCGAACAATGCTCCTGTGCTTATCCTGATGGATGAGGTGCTTGAATACATTACAAAGGCTGCGGGCATAAAGGTGGGGGATTCAAACCTTGCTGCTCAGACATTTGCTTTTATTCAGGAGCTTACAGGGGCAGTAGCAACGGTTGGAAATGCTCTGCTCGTTCTTACCCTACCATCGAGTGTTTTGGAGCACTATGATGAGACCGCTGAACGCATTTTTCAGCAACTTCAGAAGGTTACGGGAAGAGTGGAGAAGATTTACACGCCGGTCAGGGATGATGAGATTGAACAGGTTATCAGAAAAAGGTTATTCAGCAGGATCGATGAGCAGGAAGCAAAGGCGGTGGTTGATGCATTTGTAGAATATGCGAAGAGTGAAGGACTGTTATCGGGTAGTAACGCTGCAGTATACAGAAAGAAGTTCCTCGGAAGCTATCCGTTTAAGCCCGAAGTAATCGATGTTTTGTATAAACAATGGGGATCTTTCCCAACGTTCCAGAGGACGCGTGGAGTGCTGCGGCTGCTTTCTATGGTTGTTCGTGGACTGCTTGAGAAGAACATTCCATATATTCGCCTTGGAGACTTTGATCTCAGCAATGAAGAATTGCGACGTGAATTGGTCAAGCACATAGGGCAGGAATGGGACAGTATTATTGCGCAGGATATCACTGATGCTACGTCGGGCGCGAAAAGAGTCGATCAAGATCTGGGGACATCCTATAGAGCCTACCGGCTTGGAACTGTTGTGAGCACTACCATTTTTATGATGTCTTTCTCAGGGAGGGGAGAAAGAAGCGTTGGAGATAGGGAGATCAAGATAGGTGCTGCACATCCTGAAATTACCAGCAGCGTGATCGATACGACTATCAATAAGCTCAAGGAACGACTGTTTTATTTGTCCGACGAAGGACTTTTTTTTGCGAATCAGCCGAATCTTAACAGAATTCTGGTTTCGCGAGAAGAGAATGTCACAGATGATGCTGTCTTTCAGCAGGAGCGGGAAGTTTTGACAAAGCATATTCGCGGTTCGTATGGATTGAGGGTTTATGTTCATCCAAAATTTTCTAAGGACCTTCCTGACACCAGAGAACTCAAATTAGCGATCCTGAACAGTAAAGAACCCCAAAGCGATTTTTTTGAGGCGTATGGAGAGATTCCGAGGGTATATCGCAATACGTTGATTTTTCTGTGTGTGGATGAAAACCAGAGAGAGGTCTTTTACCAGTATTTAAGAAAGCTCATTGCACTGAGAAGCATCGAAGGAGACAAATCTTTGAAGTTGACGGAGGGACAGAAAAAGGAAGTCAAGAGTAAACTCAAAAATTACGAGCATCGGGAATATGAAGAGTTGAGGAAGTATTATCGCCGGTTGTTCCTTCCGGCAAAAGATGGACTGAAGGAAATAGATTTTGGATTACCGACCTTTGGTGAATCTTTCCTTGATAAAGAGGTCTATAAGTTTTTGCGAGATGAAGGTAAGATTCTTGAAAAAATCTCTCCCATGGTTCTGAAAAATCGGTATCTTTCGGACAGGGGTTATGTGGAAATCGTGAAACTGTATGAGGCGTTTTTGAAAACTCCAGGAGAACTTCGATTGGTGTCGGAAGCAGCACTTGTGGAGGGAATCCGTAAGGGTGTCCAGGAGGGGATATTTGGATTGGGTTATATGGAAGGAGATACCCCAAAGTGTCGGCATATCAATGAGGATGTCAACATAGAGTTTGGAGAAGGGGCAATTATTCTCAAGCCGGAATATTGCCAGAAACGCACCGATGAAGTTCCCGATGAGCAGGAAACTTTGCCTGATGCAGTTGGAGAGTCTGAAGAGGAGTATGCAGAAGGAGTAACAGAAAGAAAGACAATCAAAGGGTTCGAGCTACAACTCAAGGTTCCAACTGGGCACGTTTCAGCAATCGCGAGAGTTGTCAATTATTTGCGGGAGAAATTTGAGCAGTGTGATATAGAGGTCAGTATCCGTGTGAGTGGTGGGGAAATAGAGCTTGCGAGTTACGAAGACAAGATTCTGGAGACCTTCCGTCAGGCGGAGATTGAGATTATTAGTGAAGAGATGCATGATTGAATTGCTTGCTTTGGTGGAGCGATGATGGTATCTTTACACCTTTTTGGCATTGTGGTGGAAAAGAATAGATGCAGACAGCAGGATGCGCTCAGTGTAGTGTTCGTTGTGAGAGAGTGAAGAGGAGATGGAGAAGCGTTTTCGGGCAATAGCGGTTGCCAAAGGAATTGTCGTCGTGATGCTTTTGAGCGCCCTTGGGAAGCACCCGTACGGATATTATCAGATTTTGCGATGGGTTGTGGCAGGAGTCACGAGTTATTCTGCATATCTTGCTTACCAGCAGCGCCAAATTGGATGGGCCTGGACCCTGAGCATTATAGCAATGGTGTTTAATCCCATCGTGCCAGTGTATCTTGAGAGAGCAACCTGGGTAGTGGTAGATATCGTCGCTGCTGCTATTGTCCTTGCAAGTATCCTTCGAATAGACGTTGCATCGGGAAGGGAAAGAGACCCTAACAACACTCTGAATAGAGAGTAAATCGATCCGAGGTTGGAGTTCTTAATCTTTGGTATTTACACAAACTCGTTGAATCCAACTTCTGGGACAGTTGAAGGGTACGCAATACAGCGAGAAAAATGAAAGACCCCGTATACACCACGGTCGAGAAAGGCGGATATAAAAAGTACGTAATACAGCGAGAAAAATGAAAGAACGGCTGCTCTGTCTGAGGTTCGGCAAATACGCAGGTGTTGGAAGCGCTGTGTTTATAAACCATAACGGTTTGCCTGATGTAATAGCGGCAGCATTGGGGGAATGAAGTGGGAGTAGGAAGAATGGGGGATCTCGTAAATGAGGAGAGCAAAGGATTGTGGTTGGCTTAGTAGTTGTAAAGGCACGCAGTGGAATGGTGAAATTATCTCAGCCTGGGGAAGTTTGCAGGTGAGGGGATGAAAAGCGTGGCTGTGGTGGTGCTGGGGATGCTGGTGGCTGTGCAGGGGCTGGCGCAGAGTCACCGGTGGGAGCGGACGAATCCGGGAGGTGGAGGCGTGTTTACGGTCGTTGGGGGGAGTGTGAACGGGGTTATTGTTGCTGGGAGTGATCTCAGTGGTGCCTATCGGAGTACGGATGGGGGAAGGTCCTGGGACGTGATTGGCGCCAGTCGGGGGTTGACGGAAACGCACGTGTCGGCGATCGGGTTTCATCGGGTTGATGGGGATGTTATTTGTATCGGGACGGAGAATGGGATTTTTCGGAGCAGTGATGGCGGGGAATCCGTGGTGAAGGTGCTGGATTCGGGCTATGTTACCGATATTGCCTTTGCAACGGATCGCCCTGCGGTTGGGTATGCGAGTTGCCACTCGGCGTATGACGCGAAGGATGGGGTTGTGTATAAGTCCACGGATAATGGGGAAAGTTGGTGGCAGGTGAGTGTGGATTTGCCGGATAGTCTTCGGATTCTGAAGATAGTTGTGGATCCGACCGATGCGGATCGGCTCTATGTGCTCACCGGTGCCGACCGGTTTGCGTGTGGGAGCGCCGATGTGTATAAAAGTACTGATGGAGGAAAGCACTGGGTGAATCTTACGGCGGACTTGCCGGAGATTCTGGATCTGGCGCTGGCGCCGAATGATCCCGGTACTGTGTATGTGACCACGATGCATGCCCGTTGCGATGCTCAATGGTATTGGACTGATCTGGAGGGACAGCTTTACAAAAGTACAGACGGAGGACAACACTGGGGTGATCCGCTGTCTGATTACACCGGTATTCTCTGGCTGGATCCTGAACGTCCGGAAGTGATCAAATTGATCGATCCGAGAGAGCCGTATCCGTGGAATTCCCGATCTGGAACGTTTACGTCGACCGATGGTGGGCGCACGTTTGTGCAGACTGGCTCTGTGCTGCAATGGGATACCTTTTTTAATGGTGATGTGTATTGGTGCTATGGGGCAAATTTCCACGGGATCTGCAAGACCATCGGAAGAGATTTGTCCGATCCTTATACCCTGTACTGGGCGACTTCTCAATGGGTGTTTCGCTCCTCAAACGGTGGAGATGTTTTTACCAATATTTTCACCGATGAGGTGAAACCGGGTTTCTGGCGCAGCCGCGGACTTGATAATGTCAACGTGATGGATATTGCCATTAGCGATGCTGATCCCGCCATTGTGTACGTGGGATACTTCGATATGGGAATATGGCGCAGTCTGGATGGCGGGGCGAGCTGGCAGAGCTGTAACGATACCATTTACACCGGAAACTGGGAAGGGTTTGGAGGAAATTGTGCAACTATTCTTGCCGATCCGGATAGACCCAACGTGGTGTGGGCGTCGCAATCAGAAAATCAGGCGGGCGAAGCGCCAACGTATTTGCTGAAGAACGAACACACCGGGGAGCGGGGCAAGTGGGTACTTTCCAATGCTGGATTGCCGAATGCTCAGATTATGGGGCTGTCGATGGATGTCCAGAGCCCTATGCACCGCCGCACTCTGTATGTTACTGCGCAGCGGGATGTGTACAAAAGCGCTGATGATGGGGCTCATTGGCAGAAGGTGTTTGAATGTGATGGATGTCGGTTTACGGCTGTTGATTTCTTCGATGGAAATATCGTTTACGCCGGGGGTGAAAAAGGCGTATGGCGCTCAATCGATGGAGGATTGCATTGGGTCGATGTGAGCCATCCAGAGATGATTGGCAACGGAACCGATTTCTGGGACTGGAATTACCAGGGGGTTTTCGATGTCAAAACGGATCCCAACAATCCCTGCTGGGTGTATGTTGCGGTGTTTGGTCCCGGCAAAGGGCTCTATCGAAGTACGGACTGTGGAGATACGTGGACAAAGGTCCTTGTTGACCACTTTCTGCGGAAAGTTGCAGTCGTTCCTGCAAATTCCGGTATTCTCTATGCCACATCTTCCAGCGCCTTCGATGCCGGAGGATATAACCCGGCGTCCAATGGAGTATGGTATTCAGCGGATGGTGGACGTACGTGGATACGGCAGAATCAGGGGATGGCATATCCATTCGCCCTTGCCATCGACGTCGATCATACTTCCACCCCAACGGTATTCGTAGGCGCTCCGGGAACGGGAGTGCAAAAAGCAGCGGTTCCTCTTCCATCGGCTGTGAAGCGGGATACCCCGGCAATTGACATCCGATTCTTTCAGGATCAGCAGATTGGATGGATACTCGGCGAGTGCCAGAATGTTCACCTCCAGATTTTCGATCTCCGTGGCAAAGTGGTTTTCCGCATCGAAAACCTTCCCTGCAATACACCATTCAAGCTACCAGCCCTCTCCGGGGGAGTCTACTTTCTCAGCCTCCAGCTTCCGTCGAGTGGACACCGCTCCCTTCAGCGGATTGTGTGGCGGTAGGGTGGAGGCTTTCAGTAATCGAGTTGTAGGAGTGAGGATTGGCGTTATGTCGTAAGTTGCTCTAAGAGGGGTCTGGTAGCGGCTTTTATTAGATAAACACGCACGACGGATAATGGGGATATTTTTTATCCCATATTTGTTGTCTGTAGGAGAAGTCTGACGTAGCAGTGTGGTCGTCACAATCTTTTCCAGATTTTCAAATGTGGATTCAAGCGGCCTATTCCAGAAAGGCACTTGCGATCGGTAATTTTTTAATGTAGGCGTCAGAACCATGCTATGCCTCTTCGAAGTTTGTCTTTGTGTGTCGGATTTACTGAGTGGCGGGTAAAAGTTTGCGTTAAGTGATTTGAGCGTTCTTTACCTACAAATTTCCGCTGAGAGGATTGGTTCTATTGAGTTTTGTCTTTTTTGCTATTTATATAGCTTGCTG
The DNA here is from genome assembly GCA_027079365.1 of Campylobacteraceae bacterium. Lineage (GTDB taxonomy): Bacteria > Campylobacterota > Campylobacteria > Campylobacterales > Sulfurovaceae > JAAXPZ01. The sequence continues at coordinate 18,899 of JALWVW010000138.1, forward strand.
TATATTTGTACTTACAGATATGCAGATACTGAAAATCTCGGAAATTATTTCATCTCAGTTGATTGTAGTGTTTGCTTGGGGCTATAAGGCTTGAATGGTATATAAAAGCTAAGCAACGAAATAGTGAGCAGTGTAATCACAGCTATAGAATAATAGTGGACTAACAAAAAAGGAGACCGGCGATGGGGATGATTAAGGAATTTAAAGAGTTTGCGATAAGAGGGAATGTAGTGGATATGGCTGTTGGTATTGTTATTGGTGCTGCATTTGGTACAATTATTAAGTCGTTGGTGGCTGATATTATTATGCCACCAATAGGCTTGCTGTTGGGGAATGTCGATTTTTCTGATTTGTTTATTGTTCTGAAGGAGGGAGCTAAAGTGCCAGGACCTTATGCGACACTTGAAGATGCCAGAGCAGCAGGCGCAGTTACGATTAACTATGGTGCATTTATAAATACGGTGGTCAGCTTTGGTATTATTGCTTTTGCTATATTTTTGCTTATCAAACAGGTAAACAAGCTGAAAAAGGAAGAGGAAGCCAAACCTGCAGAGCCAACAACAAAAGAGTGTCCAAAATGCTATACTTTAATTCCGATTAAGGCAACGCGTTGTCCGAACTGCACTTCTGAAATTTAAATTAAGCGTATTCTGTGTAAAGGTCTTGATTGTTGCTTCAACTATTTGGTGAAGTTAACTGAGAGTGTGGATGACTTGCAGCTTATCTCTAAGCAGTACTCTTAATCTCTGGTATTTATAAGAAAAATCAGCTTCTTGATTTGTCTTTCCCGTGAATTGATGTTCACCAGGGGTGA
>JALWVW010000139.1 GCA_027079365.1 Campylobacteraceae bacterium
TGATAGCTATCTACATATTGGCACTGCTTCCGCAGGCGCAGGCACCGCAGCTTCACTGGTCTGACAAGGCAAGCCATGTTTTTGCCTTTATGGTACTTGGGTTCCTGCTTCGGCTGGGCTATAGGGTTTCCTACTGGCAGAGCCTTTTGTGGCTGATAGCTTATGGAGTATTTATAGAGTTTTCGCAGTACTTTACTCCTGACCGCAGTGCTGAGCTTGCTGATATAGGTGCAGATATGATCGGGAGCCTTGTCGGGCTTAAGCTTCATAAGTACCTTCGTAAGGTACGGCGATGAATACCGTAGAGCAGAGCACTCAAGCAACAGTAGAGGTCAAGCAGTCCAAATTTATCGCACACCTGGTACCTATAGCTGCGTTTGATGGACTGCAAGAGAAGCTACGTGCCGAGCACCCCAAATCCCGCCATGTGGTCTATGCGTTACGCTACCTCAATGAGCATGATCAGATCGTGGAGAACAGCTCGGATGACGGAGAGCCCAAAGGCAGCTCCGCCGTACCGGTACTCAATGTGCTCAGAGGCGAAGAGATGATAAACTGTGCAGTGTTGATCGTACGCTATTTTGGCGGTACAAAGCTGGGGATAGGGGGCTTGGTAAGAGCCTATACCCAGGCAACAAAAGAGGTCATTTCAGCATCTAATATCAAAAAATATGAAAAACTTCATATTTTCTCCTATCATTCGGAATACTCGACTGTACAGCGGATTGAATACCTTCTGGATCAGGTAGGTATCTTAGATACGAAAAAGGAGTTTGCTTCCGATGTTTCCTGGACTGTTGTCACCACACAGGAGAAGATAGATGCATTTAGAGAGCTGACAGGACGGATGATCACATGCGATGTCTGATTTGCCATGCCGGTACCGATTGTTTTGTCGATGCGGCTCTGGAGATAGAGAGTTATTGCTGCCCTCACTGTGGCACGATTTTTAAAGATCCCCAAATCCATCAGACCTTCAGTCTGCAGAAGCAGCGCTATGACCTGCATGAGAATGATCCCTCAGATGAGGGGTATCGTCACTATTTTCAACACTTTTTGGATTGGGTATTGCCTCAGGTGGGTGGGTCTGGAAGCGCCCTGGATTTTGGCTGTGGTAGCAGCACTCTGTTGGCTGATATGCTTACAGGAAAGGGGTGGGAGTCTACAGCATATGATCCCATCTACCATCCAGAAAAGGGCTATCGCAATACCGTCTATGACCTGATCACTGTAGTAGAGGTCTTCGAGCATCTGCATGATCCCGATGCAACCTTTGGGATGCTTGTAGGCTTGCTTAAGAAGGAGGGGTATTTGGCTATACGGACAGAATTTGTACCTGGCAGCACCGAGGTCTACCTTCACTGGTACTACCGGCAGGATCCCACCCATGTAGTGTTTTTTAGTCCAGGGGCATTTGATTGTTTGTGTGCGCGCTGGGGGTGTATCTATGTGGCAGACAACAGCAAAAATATGCTCCTGGTCAGAAAGGTGCTGTCCGGCACAAAATAATCATAGGGGTGCCCCTCATGGATACCGTCCACAGAGAAGTACCTAGGGTTTTTTAGTACGATTCTCCCGCTTTCTCTCTCTCCAGTGGTGTTTGGCAGAGCGTATCCAAAGCCAGTTGACTAAAAAGTAGATCAAGGTAGAGACGATGACAGAGTAAAAGGCTGTGCCGACATAGAGAGGGA
>JALWVW010000140.1 GCA_027079365.1 Campylobacteraceae bacterium
ATGTCGACGAGACACTCTCCAGATATATGCTCCGTCTGGTCTTTGCTACCAGAGAGCCTGAAAGCTATGGCCTCGAAGAGATCGCAAACGCTATAGAGTTTGGGGTGAGTCCCAGAGGGAGTATCGACCTCTACCGAGCCGGCAAGGCCAGAGCCTATTTGGATGGCAAGACTTTTGTCACACCTTCAGATATCGCCAGAGTGGCCTATCCCATACTCAGACACCGCATGAGACTCAGCTATCATGCCGTCGCGCAAGGGATCACGGCCGATGATATCATTCGCAAGATCCTGGCAAAGGTACCTGCACCCTAATGGCTCCACTACAGCATGACCCTCTACTGGCATCCATTATACTCCGTACCAAAAAGAGACTTTTTCATCCACTGCATGGTGAGCATGAAAGTATCTTTGGGGGCAGCGGCATGGACTTTAGAGAGGTGCGCGAATACAGTGGCGGAGAGGATATCCGCCATCTCAACTGGAAGATCACTGCACGCACGGGTACCCCCATGATTAACCGCTATAACGAGACCAAACAGCTTCCCGTGGTACTGGTCTATCTCAACGGTGGAGATTTGCACTTTGGTGCACACAAGAGCAAACGCGAACTGGCGATCGAGGTACTCACTGCCCTAGGCTATGTGACGCTCAACCATCATGATACGCTCACCACACTATTCTACTCCGCTGCTCAGCAGCAGTGGCTTGCTCCCAGTAGACACAAGGGCATGATCGACCTCCTCTTTTCGACTGCCTGCGAGCTGGAGCCTCTGGGGGAACAGATCGATTTTACTGCACTTGCGGCACTGCTCATGCAGAAAGTCAGACAGAAATCTCTGATATTTCTTGTGGGTGACTTTTGGGAGTTTGGAACTGATCATGACCTTGGAGAGCTGGCGTTTGCCCATGAGCTTTACTGTATCATACTCAGAGACCACGCGGAAGAGACTCTTCCGCCCAAAGGCATCTATGAGATCACCGATCCCCGCACACGCAAAGCACAGACACTCACCATAGACAAACAGAGTGCTTCGCGCTACAAAACACTGGTAGCAGACCATGAAGCCATGCTGCATGCCCACCTCTCCACCCATCGTATCGCTGCCACCAAGATCTATACCGATGAGGATGCGATCGAAAAATTGGCATACTTTGTGAGGCGATAGATGCATGACACTGCCCTCTCCAAGCTCAAGGATATCATGCCTGACAGTGTGATCCACACAGGTTTGCTCCTGCCTGTCATCGTACTGCTACTGCTACTGGTGCTCTCTGTTGCCCTCTGCCTGTATCGGCGCAACCAAAACAAGCCCCAGCCTACCCCTCAAGCAGTAGCTTTGCAACATCTGCAGGCACTGGATTGGCATGGAAAAATCGACAGAGAACAGCTCTATCTGTTTACCCTCCATACACGCACCTATCTCGATGGCAGAGAAGACCCAGCATTTGAAAATATCCAGCAGTCACTCCAGCCCTACAAGTACCATCCGGATGCACCTCTGGCAGACAAGACAGTGATCGAGACAATAGCGCGCTACATCAGGGGGCTCTCATGACACTACTCTACCCCTGGGTACTATTGGGACTTCCCCTCTTTTGGCTTTGCGAAAAGTACTGCTCGGCTCGTGTTCCCCAGATCTATTTCCCCAATTTCACCATGCTTCTCAGTGCCACAGGCAACGGAA
>JALWVW010000141.1 GCA_027079365.1 Campylobacteraceae bacterium
CCCTTTTTTTTGCTGTCGAAGAGGGTTTCTACCTTTTTCATACTGTCTTTTGCTGCCATGAATGTGGACTCCTATGATATTGCGTGATTAGGGTGGATTATACCCAAAAAAGTTTAAATTTTTTACTTTGGGTTGACAGAGAGGCTCTTTATGCTTTTTTGGCTATAATCTCTCCACTTATTTTAGTGTATCTCCGTAGGGTACAGAAAAGGATTGATTTTGCAAGGAAAAGTTTGGAAATTTGGTGATAATGTAGATACTGATCTGATTATTGCTGCCCGTTATCTCAATACCAGTGAGCCCAGTGAGCTGGCAAAATATGTGATGGAAGATGCAGATCCTGCCTTTATAAGCAAGATGTCCAGAGGGGACATTATCGTAGCTGGGGAGAATTTTGGCTGCGGCAGCTCTCGTGAACATGCACCGATCGCACTCAAAGCCGCAGGCGTAGCCGCAGTGATCGCACCGACATTTGCACGGATATTTTACCGCAACGCTTTCAATATGGGCTTGCCGATCTTTGAGCTTCCCGAGGCAGCGGAGATCTCAGAAGGGGACAGTGTGCGTATTGATATGCAGAGTGGAGAGGTGATCAATGAGACTCAGCAGAAGCGTTACCGATTTACTCCGATCCCAGATTTTATGCAGGAATTGGTAGATGCAGGCGGCTTGATCGCTTTTGCACAACAAGAGATCGCAGGAGCAGTCTCATGAGTAGAAACTATACGATCGGTGTGATCAAAGGTGACGGCATAGGACCAGAGATCGTGGATGAAGCGATCAAAGTATTGGATGCTGTGGCAGTTGTAGAAGATATCACTTTTGACTACAAAGAGATGCTCATGGGGGGTATCGCTATCGATGAGACGGGTGTACCGTTACCGGATGAGACAGTACAGGGAGTCAAGCAGTGTGATGCTGTGCTTTTTGGTGCTATTGGTGGGCCAAAATGGGATACAGTAGAGCGCCATCTACGCCCAGAGAGCGGACTACTCGGACTACGCAAAGAGATGGGGACTTTTGCCAATCTCCGTCCTGCAACTGTCTATGATGAGCTGGTTAATGCCTCGACACTGAAGCCAGAGGTGCTCAAGGGCGTGGATATCATGGTGGTGCGGGAGCTTACTGGCGGGATCTATTTCGGACAGCCCAGAGAGCAGTATGCAGACAGGGCCTTCAATACCATGATCTATACCAGAGAAGAGGTGTTGCGCATCGCCAAAGTGGCATTTGATATTGCCATGAAGCGCGACAAAAGAGTCTGTTCTGTAGACAAGGCCAATGTACTGGAGGTGAGTCAGTTCTGGAGAGATATTGTTGAGGAAGTGGCTGCGGACTATCCGGAAGTGGCACTGAGCCATATGTATGTGGATAATGCCGCCATGCAACTGATCCGCGAGCCCAAACAGTTTGATGTGATTCTCACGGGCAATATCTTCGGGGATATCCTCTCTGATGCGGCCAGTATGCTTAGCGGTTCGATCGGACTACTTCCGAGTGCCAGTACAGGTGCTGGCGTAGGGTTGTTTGAGCCAATCCATGGTTCTGCTCCGGATATTGCAGGGCAGGGGATTGCCAATCCGATTGCGACCATTGCCAGTGCTGCGATGATGCTCAGGTATGCCCTGGATGAGCAGTCTGCGGCAGACAGGATCGACAATGCGATCAAATTGGCACTCTCTGAAGGCTACCGTACCGGCGATATCAGTGCCTATGGAGCAGAAGAGATCTGTGCGACCGAAGAGATGGGCTCTATTATCGCTAACTATGCGTCAAGAGAGTAGTCTACCGTGATGGAAACCAAAGCAAAAGTACTGATAGACTGTCAGGATGCCAAAGGGTTGGTCTATCGGATATCTAAAGTATTTTTTGACAATGATCTCAACATTGACAATAACCGTGAGTTTGTAGACAAGAGTGCAGAGAAGTTTTTTATGCGTACGGTCGTTACGGGACAGTTTGAGCCCCATGAGCTAGAAGAAGAGCTGAGAGAGGTACTCCCTGCCAATGCTGATTTGCGTGTGATTCTGCCTAAACGTAAAAAGATCATCCTCTTGGTGACCAAAGAGTCTCATGCATTGGGAGATATCCTGATCCGTCATGCAGATGGTGAGCTGGAAGCGGATATCGAGGCGGTCATAGGCAACCACAATACACTAGAGGAGCTTGTGTGCAAGTTTAATATTCCCTTTATGCATATTCCTGCCGAGGGATACAGCAGAGAAGAGCATGAGGAGAATGTCATGCAGGTCATTGATGCATTGGAGTTTGATTATCTTGTGCTGGCCAAGTATATGCGTATTCTGACCCCTGCTTTTGTGGGAAAATACGAGAAGAGGATCATCAATATACACCACTCATTTCTCCCGGCATTTATCGGAGCCAATCCCTACAAGCAGGCTTACGACAGAGGAGTCAAGATCATTGGAGCTACGGCACACTTTGTGACCAACGATTTGGATGAGGGGCCGATCATTGCTCAGGATGTGATCCCGGTCAACCACCGCTTTAGCTGGAAAGATATGCAGCGGGCAGGTCGTGATGGGGAGAAGATTGTGCTCTCTCGTGCACTCAACCTGGTACTGCATGACCGTGTTTTCGTGCATGGCAACAAGACGATTATTTTCTGATGTTAAATATTGTCTTGGTCGAGCCACAGATTCCACCCAATACCGGTACGATTGGTAGGCTCTGTGTCAACCTAGGAGCAACACTACATCTGGTCAAACCGTTGGGCTTTGATATCGATGACAAGGCTGTCAAACGGGCAGGACTGGACTACTGGCACTTGGTAGATTTGGTGCTCTGGGAGAGTTTTTCGGACTTCTTGGAAGCTCATCCTATCGGGGTACATAGCCATATGGCGACAACCAAAACTGACAAGCTCTATTGGGAAGCATCTTTTCGAAAAGGTGACTATATTCTCTTTGGTTCAGAGACCAAAGGTATCGACGAGAAGGTACTGCTGGCACATCCTGAGCAGTGTATCACAATTCCAATGGGGGAGGGCGGCCGCAGCCTGAATCTGGGACTCAGTGTAGGCATCGTGGCCTATGAGGCACTCAGACAAAACTATGAGGGGTTTGAAAAGATCACTATTCCCAATAAGGAGGCAGAGTGAGTATCGGAGATATCTTTTATATGGGTGCCATGGTTGTCTTTTCTTTTATGACCTTTTTGATCATACGGGGAAATTTTCAGCGAAAGTTCAACGACAAGGGTGAAAGACTTGATCTTATTGAAAAAGAGCGAAAAGAGAAACATAGCAGAGAGAAGAAGGACTAGAGATGGAGAGTGGATTTTCTATTATTTCTACAGCTATCTTGCTGCTGTTTATTCTCGATCCGTTTGGCAATGTCCCTCTGCTGCTGAGTATTCTTAAAGATGTAGATAAGCAGAAGCATACCAGAATCATCATCCGTGAGATGCTGATCGGGCTTTTGATCCTGATTGTTTTTCTTTTCTTTGGGGAACGGTTTTTGAGTATTTTTGGATTGGAGCCCCAGGCGATCACGATTGCTGGGGGGATTATCTTCTTCGTAATCGGGCTCAAGATGATCTTTCCTCCTCCAGGCGGTCAGAATCTTTTCACGACCAGCAGTGAGGAAGACCCATTGGTTGTTCCTATCGCTATCCCTATGATCTCAGGCCCTGCCTCTATCGCTACTCTGATGCTACTAGCCAAATCCCACCCTGGCGAGATTGGTAGCATCTTTATCTCGGTACTGATCGCATGGTTGGTTACTGCGGTGATACTGCTCTCCTCTCCTCGACTCTACAAACTGCTCAAACGCAGAGGTCTGACTGCGATGGAGCGCTTGATGGGGATGCTGCTTCTGATGATGGCAGTGGAGATGTTTATCAAAGGGGTTCGTGCGCTGATACCGACATTTCTGTAGGGGTACGGTATCAAATTTTAATATATAGATTCTCTAAAATCAGCGTTTCCATCCATCTCTTTTTGTTGTTTTTCTTTTTTTACTGGCACGAGGTGCTTTGCTCTTTTTGCGTCCAAAAGCACCTGCTGCTTTTTTGATCTCTGCTTTCGCTTTGGACTTTTTGACTGTTTTGGTCTGTTTGGGCGGGGCGTATTCTGGGAGTATCTCTTTGGGGATGGCTTTGCCTAGGAGTCGCTCCAGGTCTTTTAGGGCGATGGAGTCTTCAGGCGTAGAGAGGGTGATGGCCAGACCCTGTTTGCCTGCACGACCTGTGCGTCCGATGCGGTGGATATAATCGCCCAGCACATGAGGGATATCATAGTTGATCACGACTTCTAGAGAGGGGATATCTAGGCCTCTTGCAGCAATATCGGTGGCTACGAGTACACGGATGGCACCTGTTTTGAATTTTTCCAAAGCCTTGCTTCTGGCTCCTGAGCTTTTGTCTCCGTGGATCGCTTCTGTTTTGAGACCATGGGTGTTGAGTGTAGTGCTGAGTTGGTCTGCCAGCTCTTTTTTGCGGACAAAGACCATCACCTGGGTGTAATTGCGTGATCCAATCAGGTAGGAGAGCAGCTCCTCTTTCTTCTCACTGATGACTGGGTAGCTACACTGCTGCACGGAGGCAGCGGTACTTCCCATGCGATCGGTTTCGATCCGTATGGGCTTGGTGAGTATCGCATCGCTGAGGCGTTTGAGTGCGGGAGTGAGTGTGGCAGAGATGAGGATATTTTGCCGTTTTTTTGGCAGCTGATCCATGATCTGACTGACCTCATGAATGAAGCCCATATCCAATGTGGTGTCTGCTTCGTCTAGTACCAGATAGCGGAGAGACTCCAGTGAGAGATTTTTGTGATGTAAGTGCTCCAGGAGCCTGCCACTGGTAGCGATGATGATATCTGTACCATTTGTCAGTCTATTGGCTTGTGCAGTGATATTGGCACCACCGTAGAGTACGGTGCTTCTGAGTGGGAGGTGTTTTCCATAGACCCGAAAGCTGCCATGAATCTGTTTGGCAAGCTCTCTGGTAGGTGCGAGGATGAGGGCTTGTGGGTAGTGGTTATCCTCTATGTGATGCCTGTTAAGCTCTTGCAAAATAGGCAGTGCATAGCCAGCGGTCTTGCCAGTGCCTGTCTGAGCCCCTGCGAGGATGTCACGCCCTGTGAGTATCGTGGGGATCAGCACTTTTTGTATCTCTGTTGCAGTGCTATAGCCCTTTTCGCTGATGGCACTGAGAATCTGAGGCGAGAGCCCGAGGGTAGCAAACGACATGGCTACTTTCTGGTGCCGTGTATACCATCGTGACCCGCATTACGGGCAAGTTTTTCTATGGTACGCAGCATGGTGCGTACACCGGCACCTGAGGCGCCATGCGGATTTTCTCCCCAGGCAGACTCGACAAAGGCTGGCCCAGCGATATCGATATGTGCCCACTTGTTCTTGTGTGTATTATCAATAAACTCAGAAAGAAACAGTCCTGCGGTGATCGCTCCCCCATATCGGGTATTGGAGATATTGCAGATATCTGCAATCTCACTCTTGAGTGTCTTTTTGAGGTAGCGGTTGAAGTGCAGGGCTGTTGCATATTCACCGGCATTATTGGCAGACTCGAGCACCTTTTCTACGACCTTTGGGCTGTTGCCCATCACACCAGAGGTATACTGACCCACGCCCACCACGCAGGCACCGGTCAGTGTAGCAAAGTCAAAGAGATAGTCTGCCTGCACCTCCTGCTGCGCATAGCTGAGTACATCGGCTAGTACCAGTCTCCCCTCAGCATCTGTGTTGCGCACTTCGATGGTCTTGCCACTTTTGGAAGTGAGTACATCGTCAGGCTTGTAGGCATCTCCACCTATCATATTCTCTACAGCACCGACAAAGCCATGCACCTCTATGGGGAGATTCATTTCAGCCACTGCTTTCATGATACCCAATACTGCCGATCCACCGCTCTTATCTGATTTCATTGTGACCATATAGTCTGCTGGCTTGAGACTAAGTCCACCACTGTCGTAAGTTAACCCTTTGCCCACCAGTGTGACGATGGCTTTGGGGTGCTTGGGTTTGTGGG
>JALWVW010000142.1 GCA_027079365.1 Campylobacteraceae bacterium
CATAGATCAAAATGCCTCAAGAGAGAGCACTTTCTCCTCCTTCGTCTCTAGATCTTTGATCCAGACCGTACTGTTTTTCAGCTCATCTTCTCCGATGAGTAAGGCATAGCGGGCATGTACCTTGTCTGCCCCTTTCATATGGCTTTTGAAGCCCTTGCTATTATACTCTACCGTGACCTTGTCGGTGATTCTTTTCTTTTTTGCCAGAAGAAGGAGTCTCTTTACGGCTTCTGGTACCATAGCACCCAGATAGTAGCCTTCTCTTTCTCTTTCGGGCATTTGCACCAGTGGCATGATCCTCTCGATTCCTAGAGCAAACCCGATACCGGGGGTAGGCTTGCCATCAAGATATTCGACCAGCTTGTCATAACGCCCCCCACCGGCAATAGCGGATTGAGAGCCGATCTCGTTGCTGATAAACTCAAAGGCTGTTTTATTGTAGTAGTCTAGACCTCTGACGAGATTGGTATCTACGGTGTAAGAGATGCTTGCTCGGTCCAGTAGGGCAGTGAGCTTTTTGAAATCTGCGTCACAGGCTTCGCAGAGATTGTCTATCAGCTTGGGAGAATCTGCCAGCAGTGTCTGACATTTTTTATTCTTGCAGTCAAGCACACGGATCGGGTTACTGTCAATGCGTCGGTTGCAGTCCTCACAGAGATCAGATTTTATCTCTGTGAGGAATCCCACGAGATTCTCTCTGTAGGCAGGCATACAGCTAGGGCAGCCCAGTGAATTGATCAGCAGGTCATAGCCGATACCCAGTGCATCAAAAATCTGTCCAATCATGGTGATGATCGTAAAGTCCTCCAGTACGGAAGCCTCTCCGAAGCTTTCACAGCCAAACTGATGAAACTCTCTCAGTCGTCCTTTCTGTGGTCGTTCATAGCGGAACATAGGGCCATAGTAGTAGAACTTTTGCTTCATAGGCTGACGATCCAGCTTGGCAGAGACAAAGGCACGTACGATTCCGGCTGTGCCCTCAGGACGCATACAGACATCATTGCCGCCTTTGTCCTCAAACTGATACATCTCTTTGCCTACGATATCAGAGCTCTCTCCAACAGAACGTCTGAATAGTGCCGTCTCTTCGAGGATAGGTGTTTCGATATAGCTGTAACCATACCTTTTGGCTATCTTAATAGCGGTAGTAACGATGTGTACAAAGCGTGCACTCTCGTCAAAGGTGAGGTCTTTCATGCCTCTTAGGGGGTTGATCATGGGTATCCTTGGTATCAAAGGTATGTTGGCAAACACACCCTACGGTTTTTATTATATATTGAATGATGAATTATAGCTCTAAGTAGCTGACTATCTTTTGATGGATCGTCTCGATGGGTTCTGTGGCATCAATAATGAGATGGTCGATTTCCAGTTTCTCCAGGCTCTCCTGCATATGTTTCTGTACGGCTAGCAGGTATTCCAGTCCTCTGAGCTCTATCCCGTCGAGATTTTTTTCTGAGGTTCTCTGTCGCAGTGTCTCCATGTTAGTCACAAAGAGAATGATCTTCTCAGGGAAGTGTCCATCCAATGCAAAGTGATTCAGCTCCAGCAGTGTCTCGAAGCTGGAGGCATCATTAGCAAGTGCATAGCCTATACCGGAGAGAAATCCTCTGTCTGAGAGAATGGTTTTATCCGGATTTGGTTTGATCACCTCTTCATAATGTTCCGCACGGTCTGCCAAAAAAAGGAGTAACTCTGCCCTCTTGGAACCTAGTGAATCAGAGAGCAGTATCTCTCTGGCTTGTTCCCCAAAGGTCGTACCACCGGGTTCATGAGTGATGAGTAGTTCTGGGTGTTTGTCTGCAAGCATTGCTATCTGGGTACTTTTACCACAGGTATCTATGCCTTCAAAGAGTATCACCATTATTTTCTATACTTTCGTATGAGTGCGAGCACTTCCGGGGTGACCAGGTGATTGATCTTTCCGTCAAAATTCAGAATGGTACGCACCACTGAGGAGCTGACAAAGGCGCGTTTGAGGCTGGGCATAAGATAGATGGTCTCCAGCTCCTCTTTGAGAGAGGCATTGGCATAGCCCATCTGGAGCTCATATTCGAAGTCACTCACAGCTCTAAGCCCCCGAATGATGATATTGGAGTCCAACTCATCCGAAAGGGTTACAAGCAGGCTGTCAAAGCCGACGACTTTAAGTTTGGGAAACTCTGTGGTGGCTGCTTTGACCATCTCAATGCGCTGCTCCAGGTCAAACATAGGCTTCTTGGCTTTAGAATCTGCTACTGCGACGATGATCTCGTCAAACATGGTGCAGGCTCGCTTGATGATGTCGAGATGCCCTACAGTCACAGGGTCAAAAGTGCCTGGATAGATCGCGCGTTTAATTGTATTCATTCTGCTGTTTCCATGTTGTTTTATGTGGGTACTATTCTACCCCATCTTTTATAAAGGTCATGCTCGATACCCAAGACATCATACCATTTTCCGATGATAAACCGCTCCATCGCTTCGAGTGATCCAGCATCGGAGTAGTATCCCATCACCGGTGGGGCGATGATCACCCCCAAAGTCGCCAGTTTGTGCATATTTTCCAAAGCAATGGCAGAGAGGGGGAGTTCCCTGGGGGCCAGGAGGAGTTTTTTTTGCTCTTTGAGCGCAACTGCTGCGACACGGGTAGGCAGATTGTCACTGATACCGCAGGCGATCTTGGCAAGGCTGTTCATAGAGCAGGGGATGATGGCAGTAGCATCGACCTGAAAAGAGCCACTGGAGATAGAGGCTGCAATGTTGTCGCTGTTGTGTAGTGTCACCTGTTTGTGCTCAAAGCTCTCCACGGTCAAGGCATGGTCTGAGACCACGACATGGGCTTCGATGCTTGCAGGCAGATGGTCTACGAACTTCTTACCTAGTTGTACCCCCGATGCGCCTGTAATGGCTATGACGAGTTTCATTTATTCATACCCCTCTATATTTTCTTTTAAGATGCTAATAAATTTATTTAGTTCAGAAGTCTGTTTTTTGTATGTATCTTTTATTGCATAAATTAATTCTTTTGAATACGAGTCAAGATGATTGCTTATGTTTTTTACAACATAAAGTAATTTTTCTAATTCTTCAAAAGAAAATTCTGCAATACTCATTTCTAAGTATAATTTTTCTGTTAAATAACCAAAATTATAAAATTGTGAAGTATGTCCAAACATGAAATCAAATACATAACTTTTAATATTAATAGCAAATGAATCATTTTCGGAAAACAAATATATATTTTTATTCTTATCTTGCCCCCATATTAAACTACTATTGGTGTAAATTACGTTTGCCCATATAAAAGCAGCATGGGCATAGTCCTCTTCAGGAAAGCCAATTTCATATTCGCAATAACCCAACATATGTAAATCTTCAATGCTGCCATCAAAATTACATATTATTTTGTTTCCCTCACCATCTTTTAAGGAATTCAAAAAATCTTTGTATATTTTGATACTTTCATTAAGAAATGTTGTATCTGTAATAGGGGTTATCATGTATACTCATTTCTATATTTTCTTGTTCTCTCTTTATATTAGGAGCACATTATCGTAATTTATGTAAATATTTCCAAGTAAAGCATGTGAACGAGATTTTACTGATGAAGATTATAGCAAAAGTAATTGAGAATTGTGTATGGTTAGAAAAGAAGTCAAATGGAGCGGGCGAACGGGATCGAACCGTCGACCCTAACCTTGGCAAGGTTATGCTCTACCGCTGAGCTACGCCCGCATATCCATATGTATAGTGTGGTACCTCGGGTCGGAGTCGAACCGACACGGGCAAAGCCCACCAGATTTTGAGTCTAGCGTGTCTACCAATTCCACCACCGAGGCATCGACCTGTAAAAGGTGAGTGGAATTGTAATCAAGCGGGACTTAAAAATAGCTTACTTAACAGCCTCTTTGAGCAGTTTGCCCGGCTTGAACCTGACGCTGAACTTGGCAGGGACTTTTACCTTTCTGCTTGTACCTGGGATCGTGATCTCTCTGGCCTCTTTTTTGGTTGCCGTGAAGGAGCCAAAGCCAAGGAAAGAGACTGAATCTCGCTTGACAAGCGCCTCTGTAATAGTTTCGAGTGCTTTGTCTATCACTACTTCGGTATCTTTTTTGGACAATCCACTTTTTGCTGCCACTTGTGCTATGAACTCCGCTTTTTTCATGCTTTCCCTTTTGATAAATGATAGATTATTGTAGCACAAATTTTTAATAAATCATAGCAAATTACCAGTAATTGGGATAAAAATATTAACAAATGATAAGAAATGTGCAAAAAATACCCAATATCTCCCCTTGTTTTCCTCGCTGTGTGCACCATGCTCTAATATTGATATGTTATAATATGGCAATCTAAAGCAGTGCAAGTCCAAGGAGTATGTGTGAAGATCACGATTATCATTACAGCCATTATTTTACTTTTCGGTGCATTCTCTACAGTATTGCATGATTCTTCACTGGTCGGCAATATCGGAAAGATCATTGGAGATATCAATATAGAGCTGTTTGGCTACCTCGCCTATATCAATCTGCTCCTGCTGTTTTATCCTCTTTATCTCTTTTATACCAAACCCTGGCTTCTCAAGAGGCTAGATGGTTATGTGGGCTGGATACTTTTTATGATATCTCTGGTACTTCTCCAGTCCTTGGCGATCGGAACAGTACATGCCGGATTTATCGGTCGTGAGATCCATGTGACGCTACTTCCTTTTATTGGCAAGGCGGGTGTGTGGCTCTTTTGGTTGATGATCTTTATGCTGGCATTGGTATTGGTGATTGACGATGAGTATGATTTTGCCACACTGTACGGGAAGATCAAAGCAGCATTTGGCAGAAAAAAAGAAGAGACTGAGGATATCTATGAGGAGGACGAAGAGGATGTTGACAGTGAAAGTAACAAGATCATGTCACTCAGTTCTCTCTACAGCACAGTCAGATCTCTCTTTCAAAACCCCTTTAACTTCCAGCGGAAGAGAGAGATAGAGGATATTCTTCATATGCCTCTGGAGCCGATCGAAGAGATCGGTGCACCACGCAATCTCAAGCAGCCTGCAAGTATGCAGGAGGAGCCAGCAGTAGCCACTCCTGAGCCCGAACCTGTTGCTGCACAGGAAGAGATGCCTGTCCGGGAGGAGCCGCACTACAGTGATGACGAACTGGAGGCATTTTTGACACCAAAGCCAAAAGCCAAAGCCAAAACTGGTGCACCCAGAGCGGTAAGAAAAAGCAGTGTGAAAATCGTCAATGAATTGGAAGAAAATGCCAAGATACTCTCGCAGATAGAAAAAGGAAAGGTGGTAAAACCTAAAAACTTCCGTCTCCCCAAGATAGACTTTTTGCAGAAGCCTCCCAAAGTAGTGAAAAAAGTCAATGAGGCGGAGATAGACCGAAAGTCAGGCAACCTGCTGGAGAAGCTTCGCCTTTTTAAGATTAACGGAGATATCGTCCGCACCTATACTGGGCCGCTGGTAACCACTTTTGAATTCAAACCGGCTCCGGATGTCAAAGTCTCCAAAATACTGGGACTTCAGGATGATCTGGCGATGGCACTGAGTGCAGAGACGATCCGTATCCAGGCACCGATACCGGGACGCGATGTAGTGGGTATTGAGATCCCGAATGAAGGTAGGGATACGATCTATCTACGAGATATCCTGGAGAGCAAACTCTTCAAGGAGTCCTCTTCACCTTTGACTGTGGCACTGGGCAAAGATATCGTTGGAAAGCCTTTTATCACGGATATCAAGAAGCTGCCGCACCTGTTGATCGCAGGTACCACAGGCTCAGGAAAATCTGTCGGTATCAATGCGATGCTGATCTCTCTGCTCTATCGCAATGATCCCGATCACCTCAAACTGATGATGATCGACCCCAAGATGCTGGAGTTCAGCATGTATGACGATATCCCGCATCTCATCACGCCGGTCATCACTGAGCCCAAAAAGGCGATCACTGCACTGGCCAATATGGTAGGAGAGATGGAGCGCAGATATAAGCTGATGGCAGAGAAGCGCACCAAAAATATCGACAACTACAATGAGAAGATCAAAACAGATGGTTCGGGAGATGAGGAGATGCCTTTTATCGTGATCATTATTGATGAGCTGGCTGACCTGATGATGAATGGCGGCAAAGAGGTGGAGAACTCTATCGCCCGTCTGGCACAAAAATCCCGTGCCTGCGGCATCCATCTGATCGTAGCGACCCAGCGACCCAGTGTAGATGTCGTCACTGGTATCATCAAGGCCAACCTTCCTTCGCGCATGAGCTACCGCGTCAGCCAGCGTATCGACTCCAAGGTGATTCTGGATTCTATGGGTGCGGAGAGCCTGTTGGGGCAGGGAGATGGACTCTTTACGCCTCCGGGCACCGTAGGACTGGTGCGCCTCCATGCTCCCTGGGTCAAAGAGGAGGAGATCGAAGAGATCGCTGAATTTCTCAAGGCGCAACGACCGCCTGAATACGATGAGAGTTACCTGATCGTAGGAGGTGGCATCGGTGGAGAGGGTGATGGGGGAGGAGAGATTGATCTGGACGAGCTTTATGAGCAGGCCAAAGAGGTGATCTTGACAGATCAGAAAACCTCTATCTCCTATCTGCAGAGAAAATTGCAGATAGGTTATAACCGCTCTGCCAATCTGATTGACCAATTGACGCAGACCGGAGTACTCTCTGAGCCCAATGCAAAAGGACAGAGGGAGATACTTTAGCGGGTATGTCCAATTATCCTTATTGTTGGAGGTGCCCTAAAGTTCGCTTTTGTGATTGCGCTGATTGCAACGCAGTTTTTTCATCTCATGGGCTTCTATGTTTAGAGTGATACTCTCCTCTATCATTTCGCGTAGCAGTGTCTCATCCAAGTTCTCTATACTCTTGAAATACAAATGTCGCACTACCTTGCCCGTGCCCTCTAGTATAGGGTACTTCTCTTGGAGCTTTGCCCCTTTGCCAAATGCTACGACAAACAGATCAGCTCTGCTGCGCATCATGATGATCGTCCCATGTCTATCATGATAGGAGGTCTGCTTGGCATTTTTAGTCTCAGTGATTTGTGGAAAGGAGAGAAGGATTTTCCGTATAGCTTGAAGCAACTCAGCAAATGCACCTCTATTGTCTATCGCATACTGTGTTATGCTCATCTCCCCGAAAACTCTGTAGGTATCTCTAGCTCATAGATCGCATCCATGATATTGTCTACTCTTGAGGCAAAACCCTCCTGTGCATCCTTGAGTCCTTTGTTGTAGTGATAGGCACCGATCTCTTTGGACATGAAGTCCAGCAAGAACTCTGCATCAAACTGTCCTATATCTTGATCCAGCTCATCATGAAAATAGGTTTTGACTTTTTCAACCAAGACGGACTTTTCCTGTGTTGTAAATTCTACGGTAGCCATGCGTATCCTTTTACCTTTTTGTCTGGCTTATTGTAGCATATTTATTAGTACAGTCCTATCTCTCTCTTTGCAGACCAGTAGTGCTGAGACTATGCAAGAACCTATGGAAGTGGAGAGTTTACTCCCACAACAAAGTGCATCTATACATCTTATTGATATCCTTGATGAGGGTAAACTCTCCACTTCCAAAAACCATGAGATCTTGCACAATCTCTACGCTATAATAATGCGTTTCAAGGGGAATGAAAGCACTCTACAGTGTTGCAGCATATAACTAGGAGAGCATTACTCCCTCAACTCCTCCTTGATAATTTTGACTGCTTTTACCATGTTTTCAAGGCTGGGCTTCACCTCTTTCCATTTTCGCGTCTTGAGTCCGCAGTCTGGGTTGATCCAGAGCTGCTCTTTGGGGAGTACTTCCAGAAGTTTTTTTATCTGGGTGACGATCTCTTCGACCTCTGGAATGCGTGGGGAGTGAATATCATAAACACCAGGTCCCACCTCCTGCATATAGCCAGACTCCTTGAATATCTTGAGCAGGCGGTTACCGCTTCGTGAGGTTTCGATGGAGATCACATCGGCATCCATCGCTTCGATTGTGCGGATGATATCATTGAAGTCACTGTAGCACATGTGGGTATGTATCTGTATTTCTGGCAGAGCAGAGCTGACTGCCAGCTTGAAGTCGCGTACTGCCCACTGCTCATACGCTGGGATCTTTTCTGTTCTAAGGGGGTACCCCTCTTTGAAGGCCGCTTCATCTACCTGTATGATCTGTATCCCCGCATCCTGCAGGTCGGAGATCTCGTCCTTTATGGCCAGTGCGATCTGCTTGGAGACCTCGCTTCTGGGCAGATCATCTCTGACAAAAGACCAGTTGAGGATGGTGACGGGACCGGTGAGCATGCCTTTCATGATCTTGTCTGTTCTACTCTGGGCGTAGGTGATCCATGAGACTGTCATGGGCTTGGGTCTGCTGATGTCACCATAGATAAAGGGAGGTTTGACACAGCGGCTGCCATAGCTCTGTACCCAGCCGTTTTGGCTGAAGCCATAGCCCTGCAGCTGCTCACCAAAGTATTCTACCATGTCATTGCGTTCTGGCTCGCCATGCACCAGAACATCCAATCCACACTCCTCCTGGAAAGCGATACAGGTATCGATATAGTATTTCATCTCAGCCTCATAGCTCTCTTGGTCTATCTCTCCATGCTTGTAAGCTCTTCTGGCCTGTCTGACTTCTGCTGTCTGAGGGAATGAGCCAATGGTAGTTGTGGGCAGTATACCGTAGCCGAGCTTGACCCTCTGGTGTTTGATACGCGCTTCAAAATCCAAGTCTCTCTCCCAGCGGTCAATACTGTTGATCCTCTTTTGTACCGCTTTGTCATGGATTAGAGAGGAGGCTTTCCTGCTTTGATTGTCATGACGGTTGTGCCCTACCTGCTTTGCCTCTTCTGCGCTGAGTGCCTCTTCACCTTCAAAGTAGAGCTTGGAGAGGAGTGAGACTTCGTCCAGTTTTTCTACCGCGTAGCTAAGCCAGGATCTGATCTCAGGATGCATACTATTTTCATACTTAAGCGTGAAGGGCACATGCAGCAAGGAACAGCTGCTTCCGACCATAAGGTCTTCACTCGCGATTTCTTTGCCTATGCTGTCCAGAAGGTGTAGGGTGGTGTCCATGTCGTTTTTCCAGATATTTCTGCCATCTACTACCCCGGCAATGAGTTTTTTCTTGTGCGCTGCAATCAGCGGAAGAGAGGCGATGTTCTCTGCCCCATGTACAAAGTCAAGGGCCACTCCCCAGATCGGTGTATGTACCAGGACCTTGGTCGCCTCATTGGAGTGCTCAAAATAGGTACTCACCACGATATGGATTGACTCTGATACCTTTGCCAGTCTGTCATAGGCAGGCTTGATAAGGCTGAGTACTTTGGGGTCTGCGTCTTTGGCAAAATAGGGCTCATCTATCTGCACGATGATCCCACTGTCCAGTGTGGCTATTTTGGCAAGCAGTGCTTCATAGACAGGCAGTATCTTGTGCAGTAGTGCCAAGCTCTCTCCACCATCGATGCGCCTGGAGAGACCCAGATAGGTGATAGGGCCTATGAGGTTGATCTTGGTCTTAATGCCCAGTGATTTTGCTTCTTGATACTCTTGGATGATCTTGTCGGCATTGAGTGCATAGTTATCTTCATCTGAGAGCTCCGGGACGATATAGTGGTAGTTTGTATTAAACCACTTGGTCATGCCCATGGCTGCAGCATCCTTGGTACCGCGTGCCATAGCAAAGTAGAGTGCTTCATCTTGCAGCTCTCTAAATCTACGAGGAATGGCACCTAGCATGATAGAGGTATCAAGCATGGTATCATAGAGTGAGAAATCATTAGAACTGATATGGTCTATACCAGCATTTTGTTGATACTTCCAGTGTCTCTCTCTTAGTATTTTGGCGGTGTTCTCTACCTCAGTAAAAGGGCAGCTTCCTGCCCAAAACAGTTCCAGTATTTTTTTAAGTTCTCTCTGCTCCCCGATTCTCGGAAAGCCAACAATCCAGTTTTTTGACATAGTTGTTCCTTTAATAATAATGCTATTGGTGTATTCTGACAAAGCAGAACGAGAAAATGTTGTAAGTACTAAAGGAAATGAGGAGGGTGGACACCGGTTCTGCGAAAAGCAAAACAGGGGGTATAGTAGGGGCATCGAGGGATATAGTGGTTAAGCAGCAGTGCGAGTCTGGTTCTGAGTCTGAAGACGATATTGCAATGGCAAGCTGGCATACTGTACCCCTTTCTGTGTAATTTTACGGCATTGTATCGTAAATTATTTTAATTGATTCGTTTTACTTGCCAGTAGCCCATCTATTGGCTATAATTTCATATTAATACCTGAGGAGTGGATGATGCCATATTTTAAAAAAGCAAAAAAAGGTGACGAGGTTTATGGTCTGATCTTTGGTAAAGGGAAGATCGCAGAGGTCTATCCAGATAGTTTCTATCCTCTGATTATCGAGTTTGATAATGGCTATGAGGTACCTTATACAGAAGAGGGGATACCCAGCTGGGGTAACTTCAAAAAGCAGACGATGTTCTACAGGAATGATGTGGATCTCTGCAATGAGGACTTTTCGCCGGTAGATAAGATATTGACGCCCAAAAAGATCATTCGACTTAGAGAAAAAGACAAGCTGGAGGTGCGACTTCCCTCGGGTATCTGGAGAAGCAGCAAGAAGGCAGATGAAGCCTATCTGGAGAGTATACTCAAAAGGGAACTCTATCATCTCTTCAGGAAGAAAAAATAGATACATTTGACAACGATAATCAACCCGGCTTATGATGATTGGCTTGGGTTGTAACTATCCGATACACAGCATAATACTCTTCGCCGTACTTTGGCTACTTTTACCTTTTTCTTCCCTATTTTTGTTACTATTAATTATCAATATTAAAACAATCAGGAGATAGTAATGTCATTACTTGAAGATTACAGAGCACATACCGCAGAGCGTGCCGCATTAGGTGTACCACCACTGGCATTGACAGCTGAGCAGGTTGCAGAGCTTGTAGAGCTACTCAAAGCAAACCCAATCACAGATGAAGCCTATGTCATGGAGCTTTTCACAGAAAAAGTGCCAGCAGGGGTGGATGATGCAGCCTATGTCAAAGCAGCCTTTCTCAATGATATCGTGCAGGGCAAAGCAAGTTGTGCCGCGATTGATCCGGTCAAAGCCACAGAAATTCTGGGTACGATGCTGGGTGGCTTCAATGTCGCACCATTGGTGGAGGCACTCAAGCTGGATGGTGAGGTTGCCAGAAGTGCAGCAGAACAGCTCAAAAATACACTTCTGGTCTATGATTCATTTAATGATGTCAAGGCATTGATGGATGAGGGCAACACACTGGCAAAAGAGATCATAGAGTCCTGGGCGCATGCTGAGTGGTTTACCAATAAGCCAGAGATGGAAAAAGAGATCACAGTCACTGTCTATAAGATTCCAGGTGAGACCAATACAGACGACCTCTCTCCTGCCTCAGAAGCATTTACCAGAGCGGATATCCCTCTGCATGCCAACTCTTTCCTTGTTAATCGCATGGAGAAGCCACTGGAGACTATGGCAGAACTCAAGGAAAAAGGCCATCCTCTGGTCTATGTTGGCGACGTAGTTGGTACGGGAAGCTCCAGAAAGTCAGGGATCAACTCACTGCAGTGGCACATGGGAAGAGATATTCCTTTCATTCCCGGCAAGCGCACAGGTGGTATGGTGATCGGTGATATTATTGCACCGATCTTTTTCAACACCGCAGAGGACAGTGGCTGTATCCCGATCCAGGCACCCGTAGGCAAGCTAGAGACGGGTGATGTGATCACGGTCAAACCATTTGACGGTGTCATTGAGCGAGACGGCGAGGTGGTTTCTGAGTTTATGATTGAGCCCAATACGCTGCCTGACGAGATGAGAGCCGGAGGCCGAATCCCTCTGATCATCGGCAAGGGACTGACTGCCAAAGCCAGAGAGGCACTGGGGTTGGATGCGGGTGATATCTTTATGACACCGGCACAACCGGAAGATGACGGCAAAGGCTTCACACTGGCACAGAAGATGGTCGGCAAGGCCTGTGGCATGGAGGGTGTCAAGCCGGGTATGTATTGTGAACCGATCGCTACAACTGTTGGAAGCCAGGATACCACTGGCCCCATGACCAGGGATGAGATCAAAGAGCTGGCAGCATTGAACTTTGGTGCGGATATGGTACTGCAGACATTCTGCCACACAGCAGCCTACCCCAAGCCAGCGGATATCGAGCTTCAGCATACCCTGCCAAAGTTCTGGACAGAACGCAAGGGCTTTATTCTCAGACCAGGTGATGGTGTCATCCACTCTTGGCTCAACAGGCTTTGTTTGCCAGATACAGTCGGTACAGGTGGAGACAGTCATACGCGTTTCCCTATCGGTATTTCTTTCCCAGCGGGATCAGGTCTGGTGGCATTTGCTGCGGTGACCGGCATGATGCCATTGACGATGCCTGAGTCTGTACTGGTACGCTTCAAAGGAAAGATGCAGCCTGGTATCGTCCTGAGAGATCTTGTCAATGCGATTCCCTATCAAGCGATCAAAGATGGTCTGCTAACAGTAGAGAAGAAGGGCAAGAAGAATGTTTTTGCCGGTCGTGTATTGGAGATCGAAGGTCTAGAGGATCTCAAGTGCGAGCAGGCATTTGAGCTTTCTGATGCTTCTGCTGAGAGATCTGCAGCTGCTTGTGCTGTCAAGCTTAACAAGGAGCCGATCATTGAGTACCTTGAGTCCAATATCGCATTGATCGAAGAGTTGATTGCGCAGGGATATGAAGACAAAGCTACTTTGGAGCGAAGAGCACAGAAGATGAGAGACTGGATCGCCAATCCAGAGCTTCTGGAGGCAGACAAAGATGCAACATATGCAGCAGTTATCGAGATTGATTTGGATCAGATCAAAGAGCCTATCCTTGCATGTCCTAACGATC
This sequence comes from Campylobacteraceae bacterium, assembly GCA_027079365.1. Taxonomy (GTDB): domain Bacteria; phylum Campylobacterota; class Campylobacteria; order Campylobacterales; family Sulfurovaceae; genus JAAXPZ01. The sequence goes on from JALWVW010000142.1 coordinate 12,873, forward strand.
CGGATGATGTCAAGACACTCACAGAGATCCATGCAGAAGGACTCAGAACAGAGATTGACGAAGTATTTGTCGGTTCTTGTATGACCAATATCGGTCTCTTCCGTGCGCTTGGTGAAGTCCTCAGAGGCGAAGGCAAAGTACCTACGAAACTATGGGTATGCCCTCCGACAAAAATGGATGAGAAGACACTTCAGGAAGAGGGCTACTACTCTGTATTTGGTATGGCAGGAGCCAGGACTGAGATCCCAGGCTGCTCACTCTGTATGGGTAACCAAGCTTCTGTAGATCAGGGGGCGTATGTATTCTCCACCTCTACACGAAACTTCGACAATAGACTGGGTAAAGACTCTCAGGTCTATCTGGGCTCCGCAGAGCTCGCGGCAGTGGTTGCTCTCAAAGGCAAGCTGCCAACCGCTGCAGAGTATATGGAGATTGTCCCCTCTAAGATCAAGCCAGAGATGTTCGACGATGTCTATAGATATCTCAACTTCAGCAAAGTCTCACAGGACGAGCTCTCCGCAATGGTGGAGTAGGTTCCTATACTTTGTCTGTCGCACATTCATTGGGATGTGCGGCGCAAACTAAACCTATCTCCTCCTTCATACTTCAGTCATTCTTCAGTAAACTCCAAATCAAATAAACTGTACTATCCAATCATTTTTTGATGACTCTTCTATTTTTTTGTCTTTCCTCACCCTTTTCCTCTTATTTGCTGTATAATAATAAGATAGCTTTAGAGCTATATATGCTTAGGTAAACTGTTTTGACAGTTGGCTTTATATGAGCATAAGAGGCGGTATGTCTATTGACAACATGTGACTCTCAATATGTGTACCTAGATATCGGGGAGTATTTCTCGATCATGATGTACAGCTATATAGGAGAAACTGATGAAAACAACATTTTATGCACTGCTCTCGTCTGCAGTGATTGGCTTAACTGTCCCAGGCTATGCCGGCACACCCTATCACACACCCGGAGGACAAATCGAGTATAATTTCTTTACGAAATTCACCGAACAAGAAGCAAAGGAAGTCGCTGAAGTGCTGGCTCGTGCTACGGAAGCAGGTCGAGCTGCGATACTAACCCATCTGCCAAAAATACTGGATCCAAAGATAGGAGACAAGGGAATCAGACCAGACAATTTCGAGGAGCTTTTGCGTAGCATACTTGCAGCAGCAATACCAAAGCTGACCCCTGTGCAGAAAAAAATGCTAGATAAATATATGGAAGCTAGCGGAATGGTTATCGCCTACAACCAAGATAGGCTTAATGTCAAAGGCGTTGGGTTCAAATATGTTTTACCAGCTTCTTGGGCAAAGGAGACCAATATGATATTTAGAGCTATGACTGGTATTCCTATCAAGCAGTCTGGCCCTTTTTATAGGATTCCTACCGGTATACCAGATGCATTTGAAAAAGAAGTGATAGCCAAATTTGGCAAGAGAGACTATTCCAAGCCACCCTATGGAGAGTTCGGTGCCATAGGAACTATCGGCAAACAAAAAGTGTATAGACAGGTCATACCAGTTGTCGCCAATATCCCACTTTGTCTCAAGTGTCATGGTGATGATAAGGGCTCTCTGGATATTCTTGGTTATGAAAAAGAGGGCTTGAAACTCAATGATCTTCGCGGGATTATCAGTGTTGCGGTTCCCATCAAGGAGTAGAAGGATCCAGTCAAAGTCTTTGGGTTCTTTCGCAGTCTCGAGAGATAAGGATTGAGAAAATCTGTCGCATATGTTGAAACAATAAAGTAGCTTATAGTTAAACCTGAAATAGTGTTGAGAATAATAAGAGGATTAAAGTGGCGGACAGTGAGGGATTCGAACCCTCGGTACCCTTTCGAGCACGCACCCTTAGCAGGGGTGTGGTTTCAGCCAACTCACCCAACTGTCCATGTGATTGTGGAGTGGCATTATAAGGAATTTAACTTAAAATATCGTTGAATTTTTTATGAATATGAAGAGAAAAAGAAAAATTGGCTACAATGCGATACTTATTTTTAAAAAGGCTCAATATGTTTAAAAAATTTGCACCCCTTCTGATACTTGCGATGTTTATAGTCGGCGCTTATTTTATGATACAGGGGATGGAGAAGGCAACAGCACTGGCGCACCCTCAAAAGACAGACAAGAGATAACCCAAAATCTTTACTAGAGGTCCGACAGGATTCTAGAGCAGAGGAAGTATCTGCGCTACCTTGCCTGCTGGATCGGGGTCTTGGTAGATAGGGCGGCCGATCACAGGGAAGTCTACCATCTCAATCTTAGCACGCTCCAGCGTAGCGATACGCTGCTGATCACCCGCATCTTCGCCAAAAGGTCTGATCCCTGGACAGAGTGTGAGAAAATCCCCAGAAGTCACCTCTTTGATCGCACGGCTCTCAAAGGTCGAGCAGACTACCCCATCCAGTCCATTCTCATAACTCATTTTAGCAAACTGGACTGCTTTTTCATCAATACCCTTCCCGTAAATCGCAGAAAATCCCTTTTCATCAAAAGAGGTCAAGGCCGTCACAGCCAGTACCAGTGGTCGCTGCTGCTGTTTATTTAGACGCGCCATGACGGTACGCATGGCGATCTCTCCAGCAGAGGCGTGGATATTGAACATATCTACACCGATGGCGGCGATCTCTTCTGCGGCATCTGCCATGGTGTTGGGAATATCGTAGAGCTTGAGATCGAGAAAGATCCTGAAGTGTGGGTTGATCGCCTTGATCGCCCCGATAAAGGGTCTGCCGTCGCGGATATAGCTGCGGAAGCCTACTTTCATCCAGAGATCATCATACTGTGAAAGCTTGCTGACCAGTGCCAGATTTTCTTCAGCAGTAGGCAGATCTAGTGCGATAGAGAGTTGCATGGGTGCATCCTGTTAACTAAATTTGCTATAATTCTACCAAAATTAACCAGAAGGACTTACCATGTTTGGAAAAAATCTCAAAGAATACAATCTCAGCGAAGAGGAACTTGACAAGTTACAATACGCGATCGTCGATACGAGCAAAGGCAAGATCATACTTAAAATGTACCCCAAGGATGCACCTATTGCAGTCGCTAACATGGCAGAGCTTGCCAACAGCGGTTTTTATGATGGACTCAAGTTTCACCGGGTGATCCCAGGGTTTATGGCGCAGGGCGGCTGCCCTCACTCCAAGGATAACCCAGCCATGGCAGGTACAGGCGGTCCAGGTTGGAATATCAAGTGTGAGACTGACAATGGTATCAACCACCGTAGAGGGGTCTTCTCTATGGCACATGCAGGCAAGGACACTGGCGGCAGTCAGTTTTTCATTACCTTTGTAGATACCCCTCACCTTGATGGCGTACATACAGTCTTTGGTGGGATCGAAGAGGATGACATCGAGAGCTTCAAGGTGCTTGATACCATTGAGCAGAATGACGATATCAACTCTATCAGGATCGTAGAGTCACGCTAGCGTATCTCTAAAATAGATATTTTTTGTCCAATACTCTGGCAGTCGCAGACGCAAGCGCCCATTTCATGGGTTGAGTGCTCCTTTGTCGCATTGGGCAAAAAACATTATTGACAATGATAGATGTGATATTTCACACCTACCGAAGCTTTATATCTTTCTCCAACCTATCAAAACCACTATTTATATCACCCTCTGTCGGCCTGCTGGTCAGATCAATATAATAGCTATACTGTAGTGCCATCCCTCTACGGAGCTCCATCTTGAGATAGCTGCTGGGGAATGTACCGAGCGTTTTTTGTGCTGCGTTATAACTGCTGTTGCAGACGATACCACTCTTGTAGCTCACCTCCAGTGTCAGATCACAGTTATCATCGAAGCGGTAGCGATCCTTGAGCGTCTTGGTGATAGTGGAATCCTCAGGAGAAACACGGAGCCTCATGCAGGTGACAGGAGTCTCGGTGATCTTCTTCTTATAAATGTTGACCATGGCCTTATCATCACAGGCTGTGAGCAGGAGTAGGGTGATAAGGGCAAGTGGGACGTGTTTCATCTTATAGTTCCAGATTATGATATACTTTTGACGACATTATAGCTTCTTGGGCTTAGTGGAGAATGATGTCTGCACCGATACCTGTAATTAGAGATGCCCTTAACACGACTTTAATCACCATTTGTGTAAAATAATGCAACTTTAACCAAGGATACTTTCCCTATGTCAAAACCACTTGAAAATATTGAGGCACTACTCAAATCGCACAAGCTCAATGATGAGGACTATACTCATATCAAGGAGATACTCAAGCGCGAGCCAAACCTCGTGGAGCTGGGGATCTTCTCTGCGATGTGGTCGGAGCACTGCTCTTACAAGTCCAGCACCAAATACCTACGGGGCTTTCCCACCAAAGCACCATGGGTGATCCAGGGGCCTGGGGAAAATGCTGGGGTCATCGATATTGGTGGCGGCTATGCAGCGGTGTTCAAGATGGAGAGCCATAATCACCCCAGCTTTATTGAGCCTTTTCAGGGAGCTGCGACAGGAGTAGGTGGTATCCTACGCGATGTCTTTACGATGGGAGCCAGACCGATTGCCAATCTCAATGCTTTGCGGTTCGGATCAGTGAATGGCAATAGTGATACTAATAAATATCAAAGACACCTCGTCCGTGGTGTGGTTGATGGTATCGGCAGTTATGGCAACTGTATGGGGGTACCGACTATCGGAGGCGAAGTGAGCTTTGATGAGAGCTATAATGGCAATATCCTTGTCAATGCTTTTGCACTTGGACTGGTCAAGACGGACGAGATCTTTCTCGGTATCGCCGAGGGGATCGGCAACTCGGTTATGTATGTTGGCTCCAAGACCGGTCGTGATGGACTGGGGGGTGCAGTGATGAGCTCGGATAGCTTTACCGAGGAGAGCAAGTCACTCAGACCGACAGTACAGGTGGGGGATCCTTTTACCGAAAAGCTACTGCTGGAAGCCTGTTTGGAGCTATTCAAGACCAAAAAAGAGATCGTCGTTGGTATCCAGGATATGGGGGCAGCCGGGCTGACAAGCTCTGCCTTCGAGATGGCAGGTAAGAGTGGTGCAGGGATGGTGATGCACCTAGATAAGGTACCTGCCAGAGAGGAGGGAATGACGCCGTATGACTTCATGCTCTCTGAGTCTCAGGAACGGATGCTGGTCTGTGTCAAAAAAGGCAGAGAACAAGAGGTGGTTGATATCTTTGAAAAATGGGATCTGGATGTTGCGATTATCGGTGAGGTAACTGATACGGGTCGCATGGAGCTCTACTGGCATGGAGAGCTGGCCTGTGATATGCCGATTGCTCCAGTGAGCGAAGAGGCACCAGTACTTGATCGCCCCACCAGCAGACCGGAGTATCTCAACAAGGTCAATGCCATAGGCATAGAGAGCTATCCTGTTGTAGAGGACCAAAAGGCATACGAGACACTGCTGAGCTCATTGGAAGTTGTGGATAAGGCCTGGGTCTATAACCAGTATGACTCCATGGTGCAGACCAATACCGTCAAGCACCCTGGAAGTCTTGATGCTTCGGTGATCCGGATCAAAGAGACCGGCAAGGCATTGGCGATGAGTGCAGATTGTAACCCGCGCTACTGCTATATCGACCCTCATAGAGGTGCAGCACTGGCCGTGATAGAGAGTGGGCGTAATGTTGCGATGAGTGGTGCCGTACCCAAGGCGATCACCGACTGTCTCAACTTCGGTAACCCGGAGAATCCGGAGGTCATGTGGCAGTTTGCCGAGGCTTGTGAAGGGATCAAGGAGGCCTGCGCAGCACTCTCTACCCCTGTGGTCAGCGGGAATGTCTCTCTCTATAACGAGACCAATGGCGTGAGTGTCTTCCCCACCCCCGCAATTGCTATGGTTGGTGTCAATGAGGATGAGAACAAGGTATTGCCAAGTCACTTCCAGAAGGAGGGGAGTCTTGTCGTGCTTCTGGGGAAAACTACAGGTGAGTTTGGTGGTTCGCTCTATATCAAGAAGCTCTTTGGTGAGACGACAGGCAATCTGGCAGAGATAGATTATGCAGCAGAGTTGGCGCTCTGGAAGCTGGTTATCGATGCCAACAGCCAAGGGCTGCTTCTCGCTGCCAAAGATGTCAACTTGGGAGGTGTCGCTATCGCACTGAGCAAGATGGCGGCAAAATCAACCAAAGGTGTGGTTGCAGGAATCGCTATGAAACAGAGCAGAGATATCTTCGATGAGTCACAAAGCAGGGCAATCGTCGAGCTGAGCGAATCCAGCCTGGAGGCTTTCAAAGCCATGGCAGATGAGCTTGGCGTACCGATGGATATTATCGGGAAAGTCGGTGGTGATCAGGTAAAGATCAATCAGGTGGCACTCCCATTGGCTAAGGTCAAAGATGTCTACTTTAACCGCTTTTCTGAGGTGATTGAACAGGATCTTTAGGAGATTTCCGGAGTAACAATGAGGATCGGTACTGTATTTGCCTGGCAATAAAAGTCAATAGAGGGGGTACTATGGGTACTGTACACTATATATATCGCAAAGAGCATGATAGCTTTGTCCAGCCATTGTGTGATATTGAAGTCTCTGAAGAAGTACTGTTCTGTCCTTATGAAACCTATGATGAGTTGGAGAGACTGGATCTCTCTGCCGCTTCACATATTGTTACCACAGGTACGCTTCAGGAGATCAAACAATTGATCGATTTTGCCAAGGTGCATGAGGTCAGTATG
>JALWVW010000143.1 GCA_027079365.1 Campylobacteraceae bacterium
CCAGTTTGCACCCTGTGCGAAATGCAGGGTCAGCACCCAGTAGCACCTTGCCCGTCACAGGAGGCGTCATAAAGAGCTGTGTCATATTCTTGCCAAAGACTCCGATGGCTGCCGTATCAGCACGCTCCTTGAGTATGGCATGTACCTCACGCGCTACAGAGGGATAAAGTAGACGCTTGAAACCATCCTTGTAAGCATCCAAAAGCAGCAGCTTTGAGGAGCCCATCCACTCCTTGAGCTTATAGCGCTTGAGTGTCTCCAGGTAGCGTTCTGTATCTATAGTGAGCTTGACGATCAGTTCTTTCTCTTTCTCACCACGCTTGATAGCGAGGTAACGATGTGAGGGAATATAGGCTACTTTTTCAGCATGAGACTTATAGTTTTTGAAACTACCATTCTCCATGAACTTCTTGCTGCCTTTGACCTCTATCATTCCATGGCGTTGTATCATCTCACGGAGGACTTCACGTTCTTTGGGCAGGTCTGCATAACGCTCAGCGATGATGTCTTGTGCCCCTTTTATCGCATGGGCAACATCTTTGATTTCCCCTCGCACAAAACGCTTGGCTTCTGACATAAAAGCCTCTTTGCTTAGCTTGGCAGACTGCAAAGTATTGGCCAGTGGCTCTAGGCCTTGCTTGATGGCTGTGGATGCCCGTGTATTTTTCTTCTCTTTGTAGGGGCGGTAGATGTCTTCAAGTGCTGTCATGGTCTGAGCATCTTCTATCTGAGCCTGCAACTTTGTATCCAGTTGTTCACGCTCTTCTAAGATATGCAGTATCTCCTCTTTACGCTCCAACAAACGCTTGGCAGACAAATACACATCATTGAACAAACGCAACTGCTCATCATCTGCACCCCCCGTGAGTTCTTTACGGTAGCGTGCGATGAAAGGAATCGTATCGCCTTTGTCTAGGAGGGTCAAGATATTTTTGATTTGGTTTTGGTCGAGGGTGGTTTTTTTGGCTAAAAGTGCTGTGAGGTTTTGCATTATCGTTCCTTGATATAAAAGGAACGATTATACTCTAAGTTTACTTTTTATCAATCCCCTCAACTGCCTTGTCCAACTCTCCCATAAAGCTGGCAAAACGGTTACCCAGATCCTCTATAAAGCTCTTGGTTTTGCCTAGGTCTATATCGATATGCTCATTGTCTACCTTGATACCGATATTCTCTCCCAGGTCTACCTTGCCCTCAGCCATGTCTTGCTGGAGATTTTGGGCTTTTTCTGTGAGCATCTCTTGGAGTGCATTGAAAAATCCTTTGGTTTTGCCCAAGTCAATATTGATTTTCTCTCCGCTTACATCAATGCCTAGTTTTTCAAACAAATCATTTTGCTGCTCTTGCATGGTGGCTCCTTACTCTATAGTTGCTAGGATATTATAGCACAAAAGAGTATTTTGATCTGGTTTGACCCTACTGTGCTTCTGCTACAAAAGTACCGATCGTGTTGGCCCCCCAGTGGGAATTAAAGATCACCTTCGTACCATCAGGGCTGGGAGAACCATAGGTTTCTGGATAATTGTCATTGATATGCGTTTGTGAGAAATGCTGCACATTTTCATCCCCAGAACCATCAATTTTTAGTGCAAAGAGATCTCGAAGTCCATTACCGTTCGAATCATTATTGGCTGTTACATAGCACCATCCTGGGCGTTTAGTGTTGCGACAGCT
>JALWVW010000144.1 GCA_027079365.1 Campylobacteraceae bacterium
CAGCACCCTCCTCAATATACACTTTTTGGACCAGCTTTCCTTCGGGACCCGTCTGATGTGTCACCAGGGTCATACCGAGTATCTCATCTGCGAGTGTCCTGACCTCATCCAGAGATTTGGCAAGCTTCACACCCCCGCCAAGTCCTCTACCACCTGCATGGATCTGTGCTTTGACCACCCAGATATTTCCCCCCAACTCTTTCGCATTGGCTACCGCTTCGTCTACCGTATGCGCAATGATGCCTCTGGGTGTTGGCACACCATACTTCTGAAATATCTGTTTTGCCTGATACTCATGAATATTCACAGTCACTCCTTTTAAAATAAGTATAGAATTATACGACTATACAGAGTATATTTGGATTAATATAGCAGATCAATGGGTTACTTTTTTTCACTTTGGTAATTATCTACACAATAAAAAAAACAAAAGTCTATGATCACTAAAAATGATCACTATTTCAATCTGGAAAGTAGCTGAAGTATGATAAGATTTTATAGAGTAAAATTACTGCATCAAGGATAACTCATGATATTTAACAGACATGCCAAAGTCGTCATGGAAGAGGGCTACATGAGACTATCAATAGAGTATACCAATCCAAAATCCAGACTCATCATCTGTGATACCGTAGATAAAATAGAGAAAGACATGAATGTACATCCTGAAGTTTTGCATCGAAGAATTGATGAGGAGAAAGGGGCATTTAGTATCGAATTTTCCGGTGAGGATTATGTCTGTACGAGAACATCCGGCGAGTTTATAGAAAGAGTTTTAAAAGATCTAGATATTGAAAAGTGTGACTTCGAGGACTAATCGCTCTTTCTATTACTCTTTTTTGGAGCGGGCAGACATATCTACCCTCTCTAAAAGTCAGTCTTTTATTTCATACTGCTCTCGACCTTGCTGATAGAGGTCATTCCCTTTGGTATCATTGATCACAGTGACCGGAAAATCAACCACTTCCAACTTGCGCACTGCTTCAGGACCCAGTTCTGGATAAGCGATTACCTCTGCTGATTTGATCAGTTTACCTAGCAGCGCTCCTGCACCTCCAGTCGCACCGAAATAGATACCATTATACTCCATACAGGCATCTTTGACTGCCTGGTTTCTTTTTCCTTTTCCGATCATACCCTTAGAGCCATTTTTAAGCATGGTCGGTGAGAAACTATCCATACGGTAGCTTGTGGTTGGGCCGGCACTGCCGATAGGATCCCCTGGCTTAGGTGGTGTAGGCCCAACAAAATAGATCACGGAACCTTCCAGATCAAAGGGAAGCGCTTCGCCTTTTTCGATCAATGCTACCAGTCGTTTATGGGCAGCATCTCTGGCAGTATAGAGTACCCCGGTCAGATAGACCGTATCCCCTGCTACCAATTGTCTGGTATCTTCACTGCTCAGTGGTGTCGTTAAATGATAGGTTTTTGACATCTTCTACTCCTTATATCGTGATATGTGTATGTCGTGAAGAGTGACACTGGACATTGACAGAAACTGGCAATGAGGCAATATGGCAAGGATTGGACTCTATATGTACAGCCAGTGCCGTCTGCGTACCACCCATACCCATAGCACCGATACCGAGCTTGTTGACCTCTGTGAGAATCTCCTGCTCTAGTGCATCCATTTCTGGGTCTTCGTTTCTACTTCCGATATCTCTGAAAAGTGC
>JALWVW010000145.1 GCA_027079365.1 Campylobacteraceae bacterium
CCAACCAATAGTCCGACCATATAGAGAGAGCTAAAAGGCCATCCGGCTACGAAGATCACACCAAGTACCAGCGAAGTAGTAGCATTGAGGAACCACAGTATCCAGTTTTTTTGTGGTTTCATCGAAAAAGCAAGGCCAAATCCTGCAAACGCATCAGTAAAAAAATACATCGCAAACAACAGTCCCAGCGTTGCAACACCCTGCATAGGGTAAAATATCATAAATATTGATACCAAAATGAGCAGGAAACTCTTCAGCCACCCTGCCCAGTCCTCTTTGTTACTTGTCCAGGTGAGCCACCCGGCAGAAATGCCGGTAAACAGCATCAAATAAGAGACAAAGACCAAAGTTGTCCATGACATAAAAGTAGGGAATATAATTCCTATGCTCCCTAGCACAATAAACAAAATACCACTGATCTTCGCATATTTTTTAAAATGATCTACCAGATTTTTATTGATATTCATTTCTGCGCTTAGCTGATCGTTCCATTTCCACATAGTCTATCCTTTTTTTCTATTGTATCGTTTTTTCTATTGTATCGTTTTTTTCTTGTCTTGCTGTGCTTCTTTTTTAAAAACCCTACTCTCTTTAACGGCCTTCTTCGTTTCTTTTTTTTGGTACTCTTGCACTTTCTCTTCTGCTGGATTTTTGACTTTGACTTTTTCTATGCGTGTATTGTGAATAAGATTCTTAAAATCCTCTTTAAGCTTTTCATAGAGTTTGACCACTTCATTTTTTCCCTTAATCTCTTTCTCGATTTTTTCAATGCTGTCAGCCAAAGATCTGTATGCACTATCATGCCTCTTGGTATAGCCCAGTAATTCTGCACGCCTTAGTTCTTCCTTTGCTGCTTCCAAAAGCTTTTTGGCATCCTCTTTTTTACTTTTGTCCAATGCCGAAGCCTCTAGAATCAAGCCTTGTGCCGTCAAGAGGGGAGTAGGCAGTATAATCTGGGTGTTTACCAAGGTGCCAAATCCTGCTCTCAATGCATCCAGGGCAGCCTTTTTATCTCCTTTGTTTAGTGCTTCCAGCGCGGTTTTCGTAGAGGAAGGATAAAGCTTCATGGGAGCCGAAACCATATTGATATCCAATTCGTCTCTGAGTGGGCTCAAGAGCGCAATAGCTGCTTGCGTATCGTGGGCTTCGATCAGCTGAGTACTGAGCTTCAATATATCTTGTATAGTTACCGAAGAGCCTACAAAATTATAAGCGACCAAACGCTCCTCCAGAGGAATCAGTCCAAGTGCAGGATCAGTTTTGAGTGCCTTACTGAAGTCATCATTTGCTTTTTGCAACAATTTTTTCGCTTCATCCAGTTTTCCTGATTCTATTAGCCGCACAGATTTGAATGTATTCTGAATACCTTCAATAACCTCTTTGGGAGCTTTTTTTTGCTCTTGTGTATGTTTCTTTATCTGCTGCTCCATCAATGTCTTTGTCCCTGTTTTTGCCTGGATACCTGAACTACTCAGGATCAATCCACAGACAACTGCCGAGAGCAATACGCTTCTTTTCATCGTCTATCCTTTATGTTGATTTGTATGTTACGGCACCATTATGAAACATCTATCATAACCTGTCTGTTAGCCAGCTAACAGAAGTAAATATTTTGCCCCTGTATGATTATACTTATAGTCATGAGGAGTAGACAATGTCATACAAAGAAGAGATCATGATCATGCTTGACAAGAAAGCATATACAGTACAGGAAAGCATATTAATTGTCTTCAAAAAAGCACTTTTGGATGCCAGGAAAACAGGGCAGTCGCTGGAAAGTATTGTTTATGAGCTTCTTGAAGGTATCGAAAGTCACACAAAAAATGATGAACTTCTTATTCAAAGTATTGACCTTTTTATACAGGTATTCCTCCAAAATACAAAAGACACCATCCTCTACTCCTACAGAAACTACAAAATGGCGCAGAGAGCCCATAAGGAGAATATTGATAAGCAGTATGCGTTTGCAGATGAGATATTTGATACTTTGTCGCACTATGCAAAGGACAATCAACATCCAGAACTCTTATGCAGATGCAACAGTAAAAAGATGACACTGGTGGAAAAGATGCATCAGTTGTGCAAAGAAGTTCGCTATAATCACACACTCGATACACAGATTTATTAGGGAACAAGGATCACCATGCAGAAAACATCCCCGCTCTATGGCAAAGCATTCGATGTGCTGAAAAACTCCAATCTTTTTGGAGCGCTTTCCGATGCGGTGCTTCATGATATGATTTCCGAAGGGGAAGAGGGAAGCTGGAAAAAAGCTGATATCATAGACTCTGACATCAATACAAAATACCTCCATATACTCCTCAGCGGAAAACTAAAAATCTCCCAGGTTGATCCTGAAAGCGGCAGAAGTATTGTCATTTTTCTACTTGGCAGCCAAGATATTTTTGATGTTTTCTCTCTACTCGATGGGAGGGAGCATATCGTTCAGCCTGTAGTATTGGATCATATAGAATTTCTACGCATTCCTCTAGAGCGTGCTAGAGAATGGATCAGGGAACATCCAGAATTCAACGAGACATTTCTGCCTTATCTGGGAAAACATATGCGTGAACTTGAAGAGTTTAGTGAATCTCTTGTATTCCATGACACCAGCACAAGACTAGCCAAACTTATCTTGAGACATATCCATGCATGCAAAGAAAGCGACGATGAACATTACCCAGTCAAGCTCATCAATAATCTTTCACATGAATCACTTGCAGAGATGATCGGCTCTGTCCGTTCCGTGGTCAGTACACAGATGCACAAACTCAAGGAAGAGGGTGCTATTGTCAGCAGAAGGGGGCATCTGGCTGTCAAAAACCTTGAAAAATTGATGAAAAAGTGTGAGCTCTTCCATCACTAGACCTTGTATGCTATCGGCTGATTGCCTTGGCGGCCTTCATCAGTACCAACGGGTTGTGGATCGAGTCATAGATGGGGTTGACACCTCTATCCGCATCAAAATGTCCAAAGACAGCCATCTGCGCGGTTCTGACTGAGTACTCTACTGTAAAGACACAATCATCCGGCACCTCCGCAAACTGTCCAAGAAAGGCGAAGTTTTTAGCACCTTTTGGGATCACCAGAGGTCTGTCACCCAGCGTGCGCGGCATAAAGAGAGCGTCCACAAACGGCATTGCTACAGGAATACAGTTTACCTTGCCTGCTTCGGTGACAGGCTTCATCTTCTCCTGTATGCCGAGATGGTAGTAGAGCTCCTCAAGCATCTCTTCCCCGGTACAGTCTGACATTTTTTTCTTGATGAAATTACCTTCTCTGTCCGGGTACAGTCCATATCCCCAGAAGATCTTCACGTCTTTTGGCTGATTGGGAAAGTGCGGCTGTCTGGCGATGACAATAGACATGAACCAATTGGAATCCGTCATCGTGACCAGTCCACCTGTACCGTCAACATTTCCCGAGAAGTTTTCCATATAGTCATGAAATGTATCATCTTTGAGTGTCGCAGTAAAAGAGTACCATTTCTGCAGATCAATATTGTCACAGAAGACACCGGGCCTGCCAAACGCTTTGTCTTTTTTGGCTATCTTCTCCCAAAGAAGCCATGACCCGGAGTCTGCCTTGCCTTTGAGTCTGGCCGGAGTATTCCAGCTACCATTGTCTGTACTCTCCGTCAGTGAGCCGTTGGTGACAAAGACATAGTCATCACTGCCCAGTACGATCTCAGATCTCTTGCCTGCTCTGTCTGTGACCAGCAGAACTGTCGCACGCTTCGCATCTGAAGCCAGTTCAAAATCGATATCTGTAACCTGCATATGCATATCAAAATGCACCCCACGCTCCTCAAGATATCGCTGGGTGGGCAAGATGACAGAATGATACTGATTATACTTGGTACGCATTACACCACCGAGCTGATGCAGTCCGTCTACGAGGTGGATAAAGCGTTTCATGTAGCGGCGCATTTCGGCCAGTGAACTCCACTTCTGAAAGGCGAACATTGATGTCCAGATATGCCAGAAATTGGTCTCGAAAAATGCTGCAGAGAACCAGTCCTCTATGCGTTGATTTCCCAGAGATCTTTCAGAGACAAAAGTCAGCTTGAGCAGGTCAGTCTGGTCAGAAAGTGAAAGTCCAAAAGAGGAGACATCCAGCTTCTTTCCTTCCCTAAGCAGCCTCGCCTGCGCATGAGAGACAAAGCGCTCATTGAACTCAAAAGATTCATCTCTGACAGAGACATTGGGGTCTTCCAGCGAAGGAATATTCGAGAGAAGATCCCAGTAGCACTCATAATGCTTCTCATGCATGCGTCCACCACGCACGACAAACCCATGTTCCACATCACCCGCACCATCACAAGCACCACCCGTGATATCATCCTGCTCCAGAATATGGATATTTTCTCCCGGTACACCAGCATCTTTGATGAGATAAACTGCTGCTGCCAAGGAAGCGATCCCCGAACCCACCAGATAAACCTTGGATCTTTCGGGATGAGTGTTCTTTTCCATTTTTTCTCCTTTGTTTTTACCTTATACGGTTTAATGGACTATTATACACTAATTTAACCACCCCGCCAAATCCATAGCTATTGACAAAACGTTTATTTTGCTATACACTTAGCTCTACTTTTGCAGAGAGGATAATGTATGCGCCTAGATTCCAATAACAATGCATCAAAATACCATCGCCTCTGTTCTCAAAACGCAGCCTACGCACAGCATTAACCCTCCTTTATCTTTTTTCACCCTTTTTTATACTTTCACATTTTAACACAAAGGATGCTCTATGTATTTAGACAGCTCACTCTATCGCATGATGATACTCTTTTTGGGTTCGCTGCTGCTTGCCCTTGGGGTGGTACTCTTTTTTGTGGGAAACCAGATCACCACCGGCGGCTCTCCCGGCATGGCACTACTCCTGCATCACCTGACAGGCTATTCAGTCGGCAGCATGTTTCTTGTCTTCAATATATTCTTACTCCTGATAGGACTCAAGTATATGGGCAAAGGATTTGCATTGCGAACCGTACTCTCTATCGCCGCAACCTCCTTCTTTATTGATTTTTTTGTCAAGGAGTTTCCGATCAAGAGTCTTACGGAGGATATGTTTCTTGCAACTCTTTTTGGCGGAGTACTGATCGGTATAGGGGTAGGACTGATACTGCGCGCTGATGCCAGTGCCGGCGGCTCGACGATTGTTGCCAAGATTGTTTCTGCACACAGTGAAATCAAACCTTCGCAGGTGATACTTGCCATTGATTTTTTGACAATTGTAGCTTCAGTCTATGTTTTTATCGATATGGAGAGGGCACTGTGGAGTATCTTCAGTATCTATATTACGGCAAAAACTATTGATAGGGTGCTTAGTGGCAGACCCAGCAAAAAAGTGGTGCATCTGGCAACCCAGAAAAGTGATCTGCTCAGTCAGAAGATCATTGAAAACCTAGGCTATTACGGCACAGTAATTCACGGTACCGGGCTGAGAACCGAGCAGTCAAAAAGTATTATTTTCATTATTGTTGAACTCAACAAATTGAGGCTGTTGAGAGAGCTGATCAGAGAAAATGATCCCGAAGCTTTTATGGTAGTGATGGATGCCTCTGAACTGCTGGGAAGAGGACATGTCTCCTAGCTGATATTGGTGTAGACAGTCTGTACATCCTCGTCTTCTTCGAGTTTGTCTATGAGTGCGTCAACTTCCTCTAATTGCGCATCCGTAAGCTCTACGAGGGTATTGGCAATATGCTCTAGTGTAGATTTTTTGGGCTCTATGCCTCGCTCTTCAAAGGCCTTGCTCATCTCACCAAAAGAGGCGAATTCTGCATAGATTCTCAGAATAGGAAGATCATCGCCATGCTCCTGTGGCTCCATATCCTCCTCGATCTCTTCGAGCCCATAATCAATCAGCTCCAATTCCAGCTCTTCGACATCCATACCTTCTGTTCTGTCGATCACAAAGACCGCTTTTCGCGTAAACATGAAGTTGAGTGAACCAGAGGGGAGCATCTCTCCGCCGTTGCGGCTAAGGAT
>JALWVW010000146.1 GCA_027079365.1 Campylobacteraceae bacterium
GAGATGTGTATTCCTGATGACTGGGGTTCGGGGTATCTCAACTGTGATTCCCCGATTGCGTTTGAACAACCTGTTATAATGTGTGTCAATGCATCTGATGGAAATACTTCTCTCTCTTCTGTATCTATCAGAGGAAGCAGTACTTCAGGGGAGTATGCCAGTGGATATACCAATAGCGAGGGGCACACCTCTCTAGGGCTTACAGATGGTAACATATCCAAGTGGTCCTTTACTTATTCGGGATCTTTGACCGGTTGGACAGAACAGCCTATACTTGCTTCTGATGTCACAGAGGTCAACACAGCCGAGTGTAAGTATGAAGCCAATATCACCCTTGTCAGCCCCTATACTGCTGATGTGAAGGTGACAGCCAAGAATATCGACGACAGTGTAGCAAGCAATGCCTATGTGACTATCTATAATACAGGCTATGGCTATTATCTCTCCAAAAGTGCGATGACAGATGTCAATGGTACAGCGCACTTCAGTGTAGAGCCCAGCGTAGCATATACAGTGAAGTATAAGAACGGCACAGCAGCTGTCAATGTCAATAATGCAGCGGTTGATCCTGAAACAGCAGACAGCGGTGTCTATGCAGATGTGACGGTAAAGGATGTCAATCAGGCACCTGATGGATATGTCTATCTGACAATCTCCAGGGTCAACATAGACCTGACCAGCAGCATCCCTGCCGAGGTATCAGGCTGGGATAGCAATGGAGATACAGTCACCAGAACTTCTTTGAAGGTAGATGGTATAGCAGTCACACTTGCCAACGAGACGACAAGCAGCAGTGCCGGAAGCTACTGGAGCTACGGTGATCTCAATGTGAGTGGGTTGGATTTGGGCGAGCATACGCTTTCAGCAGTACTCTCTGATGGCAGTCAGAGTAAAACAGTTCAGGCCACTTTTGTGGTGGAAGGAAATAGGCCACCGGAGATTGCTACACCTATGGAGGCGGTACCTTCTCCTCTAGATGAAACTGCTTTTGTGAGTTTCAATATAGAGGAGAGCGGAAGCATCATCAAAGCTGGAAGCTATGATTTCTATGTTGGTGTCAGTGACCCTGATGGCGATACCTCCAGTAAAACTATGACACTGGACAATGTAAACTATACAGGTGCTAGGGCGCTTAGTGATGGTGCCCATACGATGGTGGTGACAGCTACTGATGGAAACGCCTCCTCGAGTAAAACATTTGTATTTACTGTAGGCAATCAAGCACCGGTGATCAGCCGTGTAGCGATCAGCCCCAATCCGATCAACCTGCATGCCGGTCACAACATGACGCTTATTGCCTATGTGAATGATCCTGATGGTGATGGCATTGCTACAGCTGTTGCTACTACTGGTAGTCATGAATACAATCTAACCTGCAATGGCAGCGGAACTTGTCAGAAGGTGATCGATGTCAGTAGTATAGGTACGGGTACATATACCTTCTCAGTAGTGGCAACGGATGGTGTTGGTGCGGTAAGCAATGAAGCAAGTACTTCTGTGGTGATCAGGGATGACAACAGACTACCGGTCTTTGAGCAGTCTCTCTATGATATCACTGTACCCATGGGCACAGATGTGACATTTGACGCTTCAGCGACAGATCCAGACAATACAAGGATCGGCTATGTCTGGAAGATTGACGGTATAGTAG
>JALWVW010000147.1 GCA_027079365.1 Campylobacteraceae bacterium
CAGATTGTCTCCATAGGGGCACATCAAAAAGCTGGTACCTCTCATGCAGAGGTTCTAGCACTCCTGTCTGCTTATGAGACCATGAGTGGTCTTCAAATAGATTTTGACAGATTTGATGCAGACTTAGCACACCATTTTTTGCTCCAACTTCCTAAAGATTTTTTTACTCGGTGCAGTATCTATGTAACACTGGAGCCTTGTTCTCATAGTGGAAAAACCCCGTCTTGTGCGGGGCTACTGGCACAACTTCATCTCAAAGAGATTGTCATCGGCACCAAAGACCCTATCGCAGGACATAATGGTGGTATAGACAT
The DNA here is from genome assembly GCA_027079365.1 of Campylobacteraceae bacterium. GTDB lineage: Bacteria > Campylobacterota > Campylobacteria > Campylobacterales > Sulfurovaceae > JAAXPZ01. Next base: position 315 of record JALWVW010000147.1, read on the forward strand.
CGTAGGTCGGGGTACCCCCATCCCGATAATCAAAGTGGGTATACTGGAAGAAGCATGCAAAACTTTGATTGAGCCTTTTATGATCTGGCAAAAACGCGCCTTTGTCCTCTTCAAGATTGCACAGACCACCAATGGCCGCATTGGTGGCGGATACTTAAGTTCTCAGGCCTCTTTGACTCATGTTCACCAGCTCCGAGAAGTGTGTGACAATCTGCTCATAGGGGGCAATACAGTCAGGGTAGACCGACCGACGCTAGACTGTCGATTTACAGGGGGTACGGCTCCTGATGTGGTGATCTACTCTAGGGAGGATAGCCTGGATAGAGAGATACCACTTTTTGATATTGCAGATAGAAAGGTGAGCGTGAAGAATAGTCTGAATTTTCTGGATGAACCCTCATTTGTGCTGGTAGAAGGGGGTAATGGGATGCTGGAAGCACTGAGAGGGCGGATGGACTGGATGCTGATGTATCAAACACCTAAGCTCTCTGCCAACCAATTATCTTATAATACGCCCATGAATTTAGAGTTCCTGCATCAGAGTAAAAAAGATGTAGATTTGATACTATGGAGTAGACGCAGTGGGTATTGAAAAACTGACAGACAAAGCAGCCAAGCAGGACAAGATCGTAGAGATGTTTGACGACATCGCCTCGACCTACGACAAAGCCAACAGAGTGCTCAGTATGGGAATTGATATCCAGTGGCGTAAAAAAGGCTGCGACAAAGCCTTTGAAATACTAGGCAAAAAACAGCTCGGACAGATCACTGATGTCGCCACTGGTACGGGAGATCTGCTCATCTACTGGAAAGAGCAGGCAGCTAAGAACGGTGTTAACATAGAGAAGTATGTAGGTATAGACCCCTCTGTGGGGATGCTCGAAGTGGCACGAGGCAAAGTGGATTTTGCAACATTTATCGAAGGCAAAGCCCAAGCACTCCCGATAGAGGATCAGAGCAGTGATGTGATCTCAATCAGCTACGGTATCCGTAATGTAGTAGACAGGGTAGAAGCACTCCAGGAGTTTAACCGTGCGCTCAAACCGGGCGGGTTGGTAGTGATACTGGAGTTCACCAAGCAGGAGCGTAGAGGCGTTGTCGATAAGGTCGTAGATTTTGGAATGAAAAATATCCTACCTCGTGTAGGTGGATTTATCTCCAAGAATTATGAAGCCTACAAATACCTACCAGACTCTATCGAAGAGTTTCTTACTACAGAGATGCTCTCTACAGAGCTTGAAGAAGCAGGATTTGAGATGAAATATACGAAATCATTTTCTATGGGCATTTCCACACTTTTGGTTGCGCAGAAACGATAATGTAGGGTGTT
>JALWVW010000148.1 GCA_027079365.1 Campylobacteraceae bacterium
AAAAAGCATCATGGATCCAGCAAACATGGATCACACGGTTCAAAAAAACATGGTTCTTGCAAGACTAAGCATGGTTCAAAGAAACACCATGAATCCAGCAAACATGAATCCAGCAAACATGGTTCACACAAACATGGTTCACACAAACATGGTTCATACAAGCATGGTTCACACAAGCATGGTTCACATTGCACTACAAGCTGTTCAGACTATGAGAAACTTGTAGAGAAGTATAAAAATCTTTCAGAGCAGTATCTAGCAAAGTACAACAGTACACATTGTTATACCTACTATAGATACTATCTCTGTTATGCAAAGAAATACGAGTATTACAAAAAGAAGCTTGAAGCATGTAAGCCAGCAACGCCTGATTGTGACCAATATAAGACTATTGCAGATCAATATAAGGTAAAAGCAGATCAGTATAAGGTATATGCGGATAAGTACCTTGCAGCATACAATAGATGTCATTATTATTGCTACTATTACTACTACGCATGCTATATCAAGAAATATAATTATTATATGGATCTGTATAACCAGTATATGGAAAAGTATAATAACTGCCAGGCAAAAAATATCTATGGTGAAGTTCATGGGTCAATCTATGAAGATAAAGATGCCGACAAAATAAAAGATGCTGATGAATACGGTATGGCGGGAGTTCTTGTATTGTTAACAGATGCCAATGGTACAGAGTATAACACCACTACAGATGCCACAGGTCATTATACATTTACGCAGATTGCCAAAGGTGCGGCTACAGTGACCGTAACAGACGATGCCTTCCCGGCATATACTGAGCTTTATACTGAGAACAATCCCGCGACAGTCATCATCGAATCTGGTAAGGATGCGAATGCAGGAGATGTGGGTTATATATTTCCTGAGCCTTCCGGAAGTCTGACTGGAAAAGTATTTGAAGATAGTGACGAAAGTGGTGATTTTACAGATGGTGAAGTAGGCGCCAATGGTATCATAGTTGTGATTGTTGATAAAAATGGTGACGAACAGAGTATTACCACTACAGATGGTAGTTATCATTTTGACAGGGTGGTAGCAGGAGCAGTGGATATCGCTGTTTCTCATCTTCCAACGGATGCAGATGTCAGCATCGGAAGTCTGAGCTTCTCTAGAAATGTAGTAGCAGGGCAAGACAATATAGCTACTGATATTGGGTATACCCTTCCTGCAGTATTATACTGAAGAGTTGCGAACTCCATAATCAGTACCCATCCGTAAGTAAAATCTAACCTTTCGCCATCCAATATGGCGAAAGGTTCCTCACTTTCTATTTTTTCTTAAATTATTTCTCAATTTTGGTAATACTGCGTTAACACTAATAAGGTATAGTGCAAAAATAAGTGCCTGACTCTCTCTAATACTATTTAATATTGATTTCAGCACAGCCTGCTATAATTAGCCTAGTAAACCTAAGTTTGGAAATCTATGAAAACACTATTTTTATACCTTTTGCCTTTTTTTCTTCTGGCTGCGCCAGATGTAAAACTTAAAATATCCAAAGATGTGGATCAACGGACAAGTATTGCCATTGTTAATAGCAGTAAACCTACTGTAACCTCGAAAAAGCTACATAGCGTCTTTGTCTCTGATCTGAAGATCAGTGGCCATTTTGTACCGGATAAAACCTATTATATCAGTACATATGACAATGGTATCCTTCCTACGATGCGAAGCAAAGAGTACATACTCAAGTATCTGTTTTCAGAAAATACGCACGGTGCAGTATTGATGATAAAGCTTCTCAGGGGCGGTAATTCAACGGTTGCCTTAGAAAAAAAATATGCTATCCCTTCTGTATCCAAGTTTCCATTTATCGTCCACAAAGCTGTCACAGATATCAATAATGCCCTTGGATATCGCTCTATAGCATGGATCAATCGTTATGTGGTATATACACGCTATACAGGGAAAAAGCAGAGCGAGATAGTGCTGGCAGACTATACTTTCCACTACACCAAAACAGTGATTCGTGGTGGATTGAACCTTTTCCCTCAGTGGGGTGACCCTAAGCAGCGGGGATTTTATTATACTTCTTATGAGACAGGCACGCCTACGATCTTTCACCTTGATATCTATACAGGAAAGAGGAAGCAGATTGTTTCCTCTCCGGGTATGCTGATATGCTCGGATGTTAGTAGAGATGGAAGTAAGCTGCTTTTGACGATGGCGCCTAACTTTCAACCTGACATTTATGAGTTTGATGTCTCCAGCAGGCAGGCAAAAAGACTGACTACTTTTAGTGGCATTGATGTGAATGGCAAATATAGTGACGGTGAGCGTTCTATCACCTTTGTCTCTGACCGTATCGGCCGCCCAAATATTTATAAGAAACAGATAGGGAACAGAGCAGTCCGACAACTGATCTTTCATGGAAAGAAAAATAACAGTTGTGATACTTTTGGCAACAAAATTGTCTATTCGAGTAAAGAGGGTCAGGGGAAATTCAATATCTATCTTGCCAACAGTGCAGGAGGTAGTGTCAGACCCCTGACTAGTGGAGGGAGTAACCAGTTTCCCCGTTTTGCCCCAGACGGCGATACCGTGCTCTATATTAAGCGTGACAGGGGGGTGAATGCCATAGGCTATATTGGGCTTAAAACCAATCAAGCGATGTTATTTCCTCTGGGAAATCGGAAAATCCAGTCGATCGATTGGTAATCCAGTAAAAAAAGGAAAAAAATGAGAAAATACAGTATAGCACTATCAACTATCATCGCAATAATGACACTAAGCGGATGTACCCAGCAGGTGGCTTCGCCAAATCCTGACGGAGCCACTATGGTCGCCTCAGATACCGTCACCTTGGATCGTGCAGGTTCGGGGTCAAATACAAGTGGTGCAAACGGAAGATACGGCAATGGGAAAAATAGTGTACATTTTGCTTATGACAGCAATAAACTCAGCGAGAAAGAGAGGCAGAAAATAGCCAGAGATAGTAGCACACTCAAACAAAAATCTGAGATCAAAGTCGAGGGAAATAGTGATGAGTTTGGTACGGACGAGTATAATTATGCGTTAGGATTGCGGCGGGCAAAAGCAGTAAAAGACACGATGGTTTCCAGGGGTGTTCCTGCCAAAAAGATCAAAGTAATCAGCTATGGTGAAAGCAATCCTGTCTGTCAGGATGGCACAAAGAACTGTTATCGGGAAAATCGGCGTGCTGATTATAAATAGGGAGAAGTAAGTATGCGCTATATAGTGCTTGTTTTGGTCGTCGGATGGACTCTGATCTGGGCAGAACCCTCTGTCTATGGTAATGCGGGATCTTATGGCTCTGCAAAGCAAAACCGTAACGCTATACTCTCTCTGCAGGAAGAGGTGGCACAACTGAAACAGGAGATAGAGGGGCTAAAATCCATCGTAGAAGGACTGGGTATTTCTCTGAACCAGGCGCAGCAAAAAGAGGCCAATAGCGGCACAAGAAGTGATGCCAAACTCCTTCAGGATCTGAGTGCTATGATTGATAGGATCAACAGCAATTATGTCTCCAAAGAGGCATTAGAAAAAGCACTCAGAGGTGCTAAGGTAAGCAAACGAAATACCTCGTCAAAAAAAACACCTCCAAAAGAACACACACCAAAGCCTGACAATAAACTGGAAAAGGCAGATTCCTCAGCACTGTACAGCAGGGGAGTTCGGCTGGTCAAGAAAAAGAAATATAGTATGGCAAAACAGCGATTTGATATCCTCAAGGCACGAGGGTACAAAAAGGCTTCTACCAACTTCTATCTAGGAGAGATCGCTTACAGAACCAAAAAATATGCGGATGCAATTACTTATTACAAGGTCAGTGCAGGCGCCAATGAAAATGCCAATTATATGGATACGCTGCTTCTGCATACAGGGATCTCTCTGGAAAAGAGGGGCGACAAATCTCAAGCCAAGAGATTTTTTCAGGCAATCGTAGATGGATATCCTGACACAGGTAGTGCTAAAGTAGCAAAAAAGCATCTGTAGCACAGTCTTGGGAATGAATATTCCCTTTTCTGATCAGGCAAAGTGATGGTTGAGCCTTTCGTTCTGAAATGAGGGAAAATTCAATAAACAGTAGTCAAAAAAGTGTATAATTGAACCATTATTTTTTATGAAGGATCAATGATGCATCAAGAAACAATCGCTTTGCATGGAGGCTATGACGGCAATGAACAGGGTACAATGGCAGTACCTATCTATCAAACAACTGCCTATGCGTTTGACAGTACAGAGCACGCTGCGGATCTGTTTGCTCTCAAGGATTTAGGCAATATATATACTCGCCTGATGAATCCTACCACAGATGTACTGGAGAAGCGTTTCGCACTAATGGAGGAGGGTGCAGCAGCTATTGCTACTGCCAGTGGCGCCTCTGCGATTTTTTATGCGTTTGCCAATGTGGCTGAAGCAGGAGATAATATTCTCGTTGCCAAACAGGCATACGGAGGCACCACGACACTGACAGGGCACACGCTCAAACGCTTTGGGATTGAAGCAAGATATTTTGATATTCATGACTTGGACGCCATGGAGCAGTTGATTGATGCACGCAGTAAGATGATCTTTTTTGAGGTAATTCCTAATCCCAGTGTGGAGCTGACGGATATAGAAAAAATTGCTGGAATCGCTGCAAAACATAGGATACTTCTGTGCGCAGACAATACCGTTGCAACACCTATACTTTGCAAGCCTTTGACTTTGGGCGCTGATGTTGTGGTGCACAGTACGAGTAAATATACCACAGGCCAGGGACTGGCACTGGGCGGTGTGATGGTTGAGAGCCAGATGATTCTTGAGAAGCTGGCAGACAACCCCCGATATAGTCATTTCACTGAGCCAGATGAGAGTTATCATGGACTTGTATATACTGAAGTAGGGTTGCCGCCGTTTTCTCTGAGAGCGAGATTGGCACTACTGCGTGATTTTGGTGCCACGCCCAGCCCTTTTAATTCATGGCTCCTAATACAGGGTCTTGAGACACTGGCACTACGCATGAAGCAGCATTCTGAAAGCGCCCTAGAGGTAGCGAAGTTCCTGGAAAGGCATCCCAAGGTCAAAAAGGTCAATTACCCGGGACTCACAAGTAGTCCTGATCATGTACTTTGTCAAAAGTATTTTACAGAAGGCATGGCAAGTGGTTTGCTTGGATTTGAGCTTGAGAGCAAAGAGGAAGCCCAACGGGTAGCAGACGCATTGAAACTTTTCAAGTTGGTGGTCAACATCGGAGATAGCAAGTCGATCGCCACTCATCCTGCCAGTACCACCCATCAGCAGCTCTCGGAGCAGGAATTGATAGGTGCAGGTGTGACGGGTGGGCTGATCCGCCTGAGCATCGGACTGGAGCATCCTGCCGATCTTATGGCAGATTTGACACAGGCTATTGAAGGATAAGTTTATGGGCACCTATTACTATAGAGTACTCTTATAGGAGAAGAATATGGAATATGCACAAAATGTGACAGAATTGATTGGAAAGACGCCACTGGTCAAGCTCAAAAGAGCCAGCATGAATGAGACAATAGTGTTGGGAAAATGTGAGTTTCTCAACCCTACGCATTCAGTCAAGGACCGCATCGGATATAGTATGATTCAAGATGCGCTCAAAAATAACCTGATCAACCACGAGACAACGATCATCGAGCCTACCAGTGGCAATACGGGTATAGGTCTGGCAGCTGTCTGTGCGGCAGAGGGGTTGAGACTGATCCTGACCATGCCAGATTCAATGAGCGTGGAACGAAGGCGAATTCTTGGTGCGCTGGGAGCAGAGCTGGTGCTGACAGATGCTACTCTGGGAATGCAGGGATCCATAGACAAGGCAGTCGAGATCTTCAATGAAACAGAGAATGCCTATATTCCTCTGCAATTTGCCAACAGAGCCAACCCGCAGATTCACCGTGAGAGTAC
>JALWVW010000149.1 GCA_027079365.1 Campylobacteraceae bacterium
TCCTCTAGGATTTGGGGGTTGGCTTTCATGATTTCTAGGATTTGGTCTTCACTTACTCTCTGTGTACCTGCTATCTTTTGCACATCTTGCAAAACCAAATCATACAAACCAATATTTTTTATCTCATTGGCGACGCGTTCTAAATGTATCAAATTTTCCCTTTATATAGTTTTTACTGGATGCGATACCCAACGGAAATACCCTTGGGTATCGCACTCCATCGTTAGGCTCTATGATTCTCTGCCACTGTTTCAGGCTCAATGCCATACGAAGCTGTTTTGTCTTCGGCAGGCAGGAAGATACCGATCAGCCCCTTGACCCCAACACTCAAGACGATGTTGATCAAAAAGAGAACCCACGCTATCAGTACCATGGTTCCGCAGATAGCAGCAATCACCATAAGCGTGTTGAACTCCCCATTGACATAGAGATGTCGGCGAAGCATGCCGTCAAGTCCTGCCATACCTGCAAAAGCACCCATTCCTACACCACCTACAAGGTAGAGCCAAAAGTGCATCCATGTAAGTTTTTTAGAGAACATTGTAGTATTGTTTGTAACAATTGGCCAGAGTACATACACGGCAGAGTAGAGTGTCATGTAAAGCCCTACAATAAGGGCAATATGCACATGCGCAAAGATAATCCACTGGGTATTGTGCAAGATTCTATTCATTCCCATGTCGGCTTGAATAATGGCAGCAGGGACAGCTAGACCAAATCCAACCAGTCCACCCAAGAGGTATGCCAACTCTGGACTCATTTTTAGTGGTCTGGCTTTCCATAGTGTTACTAGCGTGATAAAGAGTGCCAACCCCTGAGTAAGAAGCTCAAAGGCGGTTACCATTTCTCCTGAGATAAGCTTCATCATCTCTGGTTGTCCTTGGTCAGCTAGAAGGTGGTGAGACCATACCATCCACGAAACAAGGAGTTCCAGCATCAATGCTGCACGAGCCACATTTTCCATAAAAAGTTTTTGCCCGGTAATGAGTGTTGCAAGTAGGTACCAAGAACCAGCTACATAGATAAGCACAAGCCCATCAGCCACAAGGTCAAGACCCCACCAAAAATAGTTTTTGTAAAGAAGAGCATCTACAGCAGCAACATTTAAAGGGTGTCCACTTGCATCAAATAATAGGTAAACTAAAACTAAAACACCAGCACTCAAGATAACAATGGCATCCAAAAAGGTATCTACTGTACCACGAAAGATAGCCACAACAGGCAGTGCCAATGCAGGCTCTTTTGTATATGGCTGCTTTCCTCTAAGCTTGTTCCAGAGGTTCAGCATGCCATCAATACCAAATCCTGATATCAAAAGTTCTTTGGTTGTTTTGTCTTTATGCACACCCACTCTTTGGAAGATAGTAGCGTAGATATTGTAGATGAACCCCAAGGTTCCTACCATGATCAACGCTACGCCGACAATAAAGACAATACCTCCAAAGACAGAGAATTGTGTAGTATCAGCAGGTAGAGGCCAATAGAGGGTGTAGAGTGGCGCATAGCCTGTAAAAAATGCAGATAACCATGCCAAAGCAGTACCGATGGTAATGAGCAGCCAAACTGCATTGGCAAGCTTGACACTATAGAGTGGCTTCTTGGTCAAAAAAGGCACCAAAAACATAAAAGCAGCAAAGACCAATTGATAGGTTGAACCAAAAATACCTACGATAGGGTGTACCGTCATAATAGAAAAATAATGTTCAGGATGAGAAAACTGATCGGGGATAGGTGCATGTGCCTGCACCAGTCTCATAATCATTCCCTCAATCGCTACCAAACCAAAAAAGAGAAAACTCATTACTACCGCTCTCAAAGTTACCTTTTGTAGGGCATTTAGGCTCTTATGGTCGAAGTTTGTACCATTGATTAGATTATTTATTATACTCATTATTTTTTACCTCCCTCTTCTTTACATCCGACAACGGTAAGCCATTTTTTAACCTTCATCAGATCTTCTCCTGTCTCTCTGTCATACGCATCAGGTCCAGAATATTCGGTTGAGATCACATCAAATACTCCATTGTGATTAAATGTCCACAGAATGTCGTTAGAATCCAAGATCCCATTGACATCAGTGCCGGGGTTTACCTGCATCTGCATGGCCATAGATCCATCTTGTCTAAAGAGTCCAAATCCGTAGACCAAGTCACGGCTTTGCACATCAAACTCAATAGTTTGGCCACATTGTACGGTTACATGTTTAGGCATATTGATCCACTTATGTTTTCTCACTTCAAATTTATAACTGGCATCAGGGGTAATATCATGCCGTGTAATATCTTGTGATACCCAAGGAATCGTATTGTAGGTGAAGATATGGTGCCCGACCCCCATCACCACTAAAAATCCGATGTAGGTATAAAATGGTATACGCACAATTGGTTTTGCTTTTTCTTTGCGTGTCAAATTGTATGCAAACCATACAATGACCGAGATAATCATAAAGGCATAGATGGTATATGCCACATTATGAAAAGCCAGCAACTCTACTGAGTTTGAAAAGTTCATTTTTCTCTCCTTTTAATTTTATGCTTATTATATCTATAGCTTATATTAAATAATTGATACATATCAATATTTTTTCCTGCAAATTGCCTAATAATGCATCAGTGAAATGTCACTGATAGAAAATATGTCTATTTTTTAGCCATTGACCTCTATCAAGATAAAAGTACTCCGATTTGACTACAATGCCACACTTTAACCCAGATTATGCAATAGAATTGCCACATATCTCACAGATGGTTGATGATTTCTAGTGCATATTACGGGTTTAACCCAAAAGGAATCTTCTGTGAAAAAAATACTGCTCCTCTCTCTGCTACTTATACTCTCTGCACAAACCATCAACGCCCTAGAAAATACTACCTGCAAAACCTGTCATCCCAAGATCTATAGAGAATATCAACATTCCATCCATGCCAACAGCTCTATCTACAAGGATAGTCTCCATAAAGCCATCTGGGACAGGCATCCCGATAAGAAAAAAAATAACTATAAATGTGCCAAGTGCCATACACCCTCAGACCATGATCTCATCTCAGGAAAAAGTAAACTCACCGACAATCCCATTCAGCAGACTGAACCCATCTCCTGCCAAGCATGCCATCAGATAGAAAGTATAGAGAAACATGCCAAAGCCAACAAAAATATCTTCACACATAAGAAGAAATATTTTTTCTCGGCAGATACGAAGAAAAAAGGACAAAAGGTACTCTTCAAAGAGGAGAAAAGTTTCTTTGGACTCCTGACAAAGACCTCTGGTTCTCCTTACCATGATATTGACTATAGCAATGAAAACTATTACAATGGCGAAAGCTGCATGGGCTGCCATGCACATAAACAGGGAGGCAATGGCTTCACAATCTGCAACCTCGAAGTCAAGCAGGGAAACTCCAAAGAAACCTGTATCTCCTGCCATATGCCCAAGCAACCCGGCACATTTGTCAACCTCAAAAATACCCAAACCCATGCTTTTCACGGTACCTCTATCCGCAATGGCGCCCCCATGCACCTCTCCAGATCTATTGAATTGAATCTCAAGACATTAGATAAAGGCTTCACTGTCTCCATACACAACAAAGCCACACATGCACTCTTTGTGCATCCTTTGAGACTCGGTCAACTAAGGGTCAGTATCGAAAGAGACGGAAAACGCATAGCTCTTAAGCCTATATCCTTTCACAGAGTGATCGGAAAAGCAGGCAAACCGACTATGCCGTGGCTTGCAGACACTGTTCTCAGGGACACCACTATCAAAGCGGACGAAAAGCGTACTCTGCAGCTTGATACACCACTTCACAAGGGAGATACCGTAGTGATCGAACTTGGCTACTACATTGCCAACCCCAAGATAGCAGCCAAACTGGGTATCAAAGATACACGGCTGACCGAGTTTACACGCCTTGCGAAAAAAAGAATAGTCATAGAGTAAACGATTAATTGTATAAAAATTAATCACAAATTAGTTTATTAATTGGATATATGCCGGTATACTTCTTCAAAAAAATAGTAGGAGTCTATCATGGCGTATGTTAAACCAGAAGAAATTGTAGAAAATATGTTGAGTGCAGGAGCTGCAAAAGCGAACCTAGGTATTAAGGATCTGTTGATCAGAGGTGCACTCTCCGGTGCATTCCTGGGGTATGCCACCACGCTAGCTATCACAGGCATCACGCAGACAGGACTGGGTATCGTAGGAGCGCTGATCTTCCCTGTGGGCTTTGTGATGATCATTCTACTGGGGCTAGAGCTTGCCACAGGCAACTTCGCCCTGCTTCCTATTGCGGTCAAAGATGGGCGTACCACAGCAGGTAGACTTGCTTTCAACTGGACATGGGTCTTGGTGGGTAACCTACTGGGCAGTGTACTGTATGCCCTGCTCTACACTGCTGTAGTGACAAAGATGGGTCATATCGACCCCAGTAACATCGTCGCAGTAAAAAAGATCATCGCCATTGCCGAGGGTAAGACCTTGGGCTATGCCAAGTATGGCTTTGATGGCACTACTTCTGCATTTACCTCTGCCATTCTGTGTAACTGGATGGTGACACTGGGTGCGGTGATGGCATTTACCTCTACAACTACCATCGGCAAAATTGCTGCGATGTGGCTACCGATCATGACCTTCTTTGCACTCGGCTATGAGCATGCTATTGTCAATATGTTCGTTATCCCTGCAGGCATCATGTTGGGAGCCAATGTCACCATCGCTGACTGGTGGATGTATAATGAGATTCCTGTACTACTGGGCAATATAGCAGGCGGAATGATCTTCACCGGATTTGCACTCTACTTTACAGCCAAAAAAAAGTAACACGCTATGACAACACCTCTAGTCAAAGCACTTGAAGCCAGAAGCAAAAAGCTCAACAAAGTAGAAAAGACCAAGGCACTCAAACTGCCCATGGAGACTTATGAGAAACTCCAGGCCATCGCTGGTAATGGCTATGAAGCGCTCGCCAAAGAGGACAGCGCCTACTTTCTCAAATGTTTTGGTCTCTTCGACAAAGGTGAGGACTTTATGCTCCGCATCAGGATTCCTGCCGGACAACTCACCGCAGCACAGGCAGACTGCATCGGCAAGGTAGCACAGACCTATGGTCGAGACTACATCGACATCACCACCCGTATGCAGATTGAGCTAAGATACCTAGATATCAGCAATATCGCTACCGTGCTACAAGCGCTCGATGCTGCCGGCATCTCCACCTTCCAGACAGGCGTGGACAATCCTCGAAACATCGTCACCGACCCTCTTGATGGCATCGCCTATGACAATATCATTCCCGTCATGCCCATCATTCAAAAGATGCAGGCACTGTTTGACAAAGACCCCGAGTGGATCTCCGCACTGCCTCGAAAATTCAACACAGCCATTCTAGGCTCACTCTCCAACTCCTGCAATATCTATGGGCATGACTGCTGCTTTGTACTTGCACAAAAAGAGGGGTTATTTGGTTTCAATGTCTATTTGGGCGGGCGCGTGAGTATGCAGGCTAAAGATGCCAATCTCTTCGTAAGCATTGAGGAGGTACCGCACTTTTTTGGCTCGCTTCTGCGCCTGTTTAGAAAATACGGCTATAGAGACAACCGCAACAAAAACCGCCTGGTCTACCTCATCAATGATGTGGGCATGGCAAACTTCATTGCAGCTATCCAAGAGGAGGCTGGCATACCCTTTGCCACCGCAGGCGAAATCATGACACAGTCTCAGTCTGCTGTGCTCTCTACGGAGAAGATATTGGGTCGTGATGGCACATTTTCCTACAAGATGGTGGTACCTTCTGGTATCTTTACAGGCAGCGACATGATAGAGACTGCCAGACTCTCTACTGCATACGGCAGTGGAGAGATCAGACTCTCCTATGATCAAAATATCTATCTGCCCT
>JALWVW010000150.1 GCA_027079365.1 Campylobacteraceae bacterium
CGCCCTCTGCGCAGCAAGTACTCAAGCAGATAGCGCTTCAGGGGCTTGAAAATATCTGGATCGTCAACTATGACGCAAGGCTGGTTCTGGAGATGATGCCCTCAAACAGTTGCAATGATGTCTTCGTCCATTTTCCTGTTCCTTGGGATAAAAAACCTCATCGCAGAGTGATCAGTCCGAGCTTTCTAGAAGAGGCATTGCGCGTCTTGACTCCAAAGGGAAGGCTTGAGCTGAGAACTGACAGTGACAACTACTACCGGTATGCGCTGGAGACATTCAGTGCACATCCAAAGATCAACTTTTCAGTAGCGAAAAATAGTGATATTTCCATTATCAGTAAATATGAGGATCGCTGGAGAGCACAAGAGAAGGATATCTATACCGTGACTGTTCTTTGTCAGGAGTATTCACAAAACAGAGAGATGGCGTATGACTTTGGTTTCGATGCGCAAAAACTGAAACATCTGACGCCAGCACTGTGTGAGCAGAAGACGACTGTGTATGAAGAATTTTTTATTCATTTCGAAGCATGCTTTTCCTTGCAGGGAGAGGAGGGAATGCTGATGAAGGTATCATTTGGCAGTTTTGACAGGCCGGAGCATAAATATTTGATATTCCGTACAGGAAATCTCAGTTATTATCCTCAAAATCCAGTCAAGACAACAACTAACTACCGTGCGCACCAACAGATAGGAGAATGTGTTTATGGCTAATATTATTTCGGCATCTCACCTGACACTGGGATATGGCAATCATGATGCAGATATCATAAAAAATGCCAATTTCAAGATCAAGAAAGGAGACTTCGTCTTCATTACGGGTCCAAGTGGAAGTGGCAAATCTACGCTGCTCAGATCTTTTTACGGGCAGCTCAAGCCAAAAAGTGGTAACCTGCTTGTAGGCGCACAGGATATGCAGAAGATCAGTAAAAAGAAACTCCAGGAGCTTCGTACCCACTTTGGGATTATCTTTCAAGACTACAAGCTGATTAATGAGTGGAGTGTAGCAAAAAATGTGGTTTTGCCTCTGATTATTGCCGGATATAATGTGGATGTGCAAGAGACACAGGCAAAAAGGTTGCTTAAGCATGTCAAGCTCTCTGAGCATGCAGACAGGTTGCCGCTGGAGCTTAGTGGTGGCGAGCAGCAGCGAATCGGAGTAGCACGCGCACTTGCGAAAAACCCTACACTTATCCTGGCGGATGAGCCTACCGGAAACCTGGATGAGTACTCTTCCAATGTGATCTGGGATCTTATGGAGAATGCCTGTGAGCAGTTGGATGCCACTGTGGTGGTAGTGACGCACAGAATACCCAATATCTTCAGCATTCCCTACAGGCATCTTATTATTGAAAACAAGGGTATTTATGAAGTACATTAAAGAGCATGTCATGTTTATCTTTCCGATGTTGGCTATTTTGCTTGGCATTGAATCATTCATCGTTTTTGACCGCATGAGCCAAAATTATGAACAAAACCTGAAGGCAGACTACTCTATACTCGTCCTTACTAACACACCCATGACACTGTCTGATTTTAAACAATTGGATAGTCGTATCAGCAAGTTGGATAGCATAGAAAAGCGCGCTATTGTCAAAGAAATGGCGCAGGGCATGCATGGTATTTCAGCTGAAGATA
>JALWVW010000151.1 GCA_027079365.1 Campylobacteraceae bacterium
GTCTGCCAAGCTAAGCTCTGAGATATCTAGGCCTTTCTCTTCTGCTAGGTTGACGACATTGCCTGTGATGTGGTAGGCATCACGGAAAGGTAAGCCTTGCTCTTTTACGAGGTAGTCTGCTAGGTCGGTGGCGCTTAGGTGTCCTATCATGCAGGCGCGCTCCATCGCCTCTTTGTTGACGGTCATGTTCGCTATCATCTCTTCTAGCACTTGCAGGCTGAGTGTCGCTGTGCGTACAGAGTCGAAGACGCCTTCTTTGTCCTCTTGCATGTCTTTGTTGTAGGCTAGCGGTAGGCCTTTCATCACAGTGAGGAGTGCCACGAGGTTGCCGTTGACGCGTCCTGTTTTGCCTCGGAGGAGTTCTGGGATGTCGGGGTTTTTCTTTTGGGGCATGATGGAGCTGCCGGTGGCATGTCTGTCGCTCAGGGTCACCCAGCGGAACTCAGCGGCTGACCAGAGGATGAGCTCTTCGCTCAGGCGGCTGATGTGCATCATGAGGGTACTGATATTAAAGAGTATCTCTAAGGCAAAGTCACGGTCACTTACCGTATCTAGGCAGTTGAGGGTAGGGGCGGCAAACTCCAGCGTGTCTGCCGTAGCCTGTCGGTCTATGGGGTGTGGTGTGCCAGCCAGAGCAGCACAGCCTATGGGGGAGTAGTTGTTTCGTTCATAGGAGCTTATGAAGCGTTCGTAGTCGCGCTTGAGCATACTTGCGTACGCCAGCATGTGATATCCGAAGTTGATCGGCTGCGCGTGCTGGAGGTGGGTCATGCCGGGGAGTAGAGTCTGAGCGTGGGCTTCAGCTACCTTAAGTAGGGTATTTATATTTTCTAATATTAGTTTAGAGATGATCTTGTTATTTTTTAATACAAAAAGCCTAAAATCCAGTGCCACCTGGTCATTGCGGCTGCGTGCTGTGTGTAGTCGCTTGCCTGCATCTCCGATACGGCGGGTGAGCTCTCCCTCTATCGCCATATGGATATCCTCATCCTCACCATCGAGGAGAAAGGCACCCGACTGGATATCTGCGAGTATCTCTGAGAGTCCTTTGTCTATCTGGGCATAATCCTCTGCTGAGATGATACCCTGCTGTGAGAGCATAGAGGCGTGGGCTCTGGAGCCTTTGATATCCTCTTCATAAAGCACCTTATCAAAAGGCAATGAGTTGTTGAGATCCTGAAGCAGCTGTGAACTCTTCTCTGAGATACGGGCGGATGCAATTTTTTTAGACATAGTGGTTTCCTACGATGGTATGATGTTTCTGGAGTTATTTTATCGTAAAGTTGCTATACTTCCCCATGGAACTTACAGATAAAAACTATGAAACAATCATCAAAAACAACGACAAACCCGTCTGGATAGACTTCTACTCACCCAGCTGTGGCCCTTGCCAAATGCTGGGTGCTTTTGTGGAGGAGAAGCTCATCGCCTATGCCGAAGAAAAGGGTGTACAGGTGGTCAAATGCAATGTCGCCAAGAACAGCAAGCTTGCCACTGCCTTCAAAGTACAGTCCGTACCGTTCACCATTGCAGTAATGCCTGACGAGAAGCTACTCTTTCCAGAGATCGGGATGCGGGATGAGGGGTATTATTATAAGGTGATCGATAAGC
>JALWVW010000152.1 GCA_027079365.1 Campylobacteraceae bacterium
AAAAAGTCTCAACTGTGTTGTCTGGTAAGCCTCTCAGCCACAAAGGCAAAAAGGCTACAGTCTATATTTTAAATGCTGCAAATATCTCTTGCGTACGAGAATGTACTTTTTTGTGTGTGCTATGTACAGTTTTGTGCGCATCTTTATGTGTCAATCTCGCTGTCTCATGTGTAGATGCATGTGTTGTACTGTGACTTTTGTCGTGTGCAGCTTGTACTGTCTCATGTCCTGTCTTTGCGGCATCGATGCCTGTACCAAAACCAGTATCGGCCATATTGGTACCTGCACTAAAACCTGCGCTGGATGCACCAACTCCTGCACCGAAACCTGTGCCTGCTGCATCAGAACCTGCCCCAAAGCCTGTACTTGCTGTATCAGATCCCCAACCGCCAAATGCGGTGATTGTACCCAGAAGTAGTGTTGCGATTGATAGTTTGAATTTCATGATTTCTCCTTTTTTGTGTTTTGTGCAAATCACAGTGAAAGTATAAGACAATTGCGTGAGTTAAAAATTACTATCCCGTTACCCAAGTGTTATCTGAGGTGCCCTTAATGGAATGTTGTCTATAATTAATAGATGAAGAAACAGTATGTGAACTATGCAAGAAATCAGAATCATATTATGTTAAAAGTATTTGGAGACTGGACTTTGGAGACACTTCCAGAGATCGAAAAAGCATTGAAAAAAGTACCGTGCAGCAAAAAGATCATTTGGGATCTTTCTGGTATCGAGGCATTTGACAGTGCCGGTGTTTTACTCTTTAGTAAATATCTGAACCAGTTCAAAAAAGAGACAGAGGTGGTCTTGCAGGGGTATAGCAAAGAGCAGGAGAAGATGTATGCGCTCCTAAAAGAGACACAACATCCTTATGAGATACCTCCTCGAGACAATTTCCTCGTGCGTTTGGGCAAGCAGGCCGTAGCACTTTGGGAGGATATGAGGGATTTTACTGCCTTTTTGGGACATCTTTTTAGTGCGATGGCGGCACTGTTGTTCCGCCCTGCAAATTTCCGACTAAAAGAGATCACTTATCACGCCTACGCTTCAGGTATCGGAGCACTGGTGATCGTGGGCTTGACAGCCTTTCTGGTGGGGATGGTGGTTGCTTATCAGGGGTCAGTGCAGCTGGCAAAGTTTGGTGCAGATATCTTTATCGTCGATACCGTAGCGATCTCAGTGGTTCGGGAGCTTGGCCCTATGATTACTGCGATTGTCATTGCAGGGCGCAGCGGATCAGCCTATACCGCAGAGATCGGAGCGATGAAGATTACCGAGGAGATTGCAGCGATGCGCACGATGGGTTTTGACCCCTACTATTTCCTTGTACTTCCCCGTCTGTTTGCTTTGATGCTGACACTGCCACTGCTCATCTTTTTTGCAGATATTATCGGTATCGCTGGAGGACTGTTTGCTGCCAAGATGCAACTGGGACTTTCTGTGACCCAATTTGTAGACAGACTTTATGAGATATTGCAGGTCAAGCACTATCTACTTGGCTTGCTTAAGGCACCGTTTTTTGCCTTTATCATTGCTACGATCGGATGTTTTCGCGGCTTTCAGGTCTCTGACAACACAGAAAGTATCGGACTTCAAACCAC
>JALWVW010000153.1 GCA_027079365.1 Campylobacteraceae bacterium
CCCAAGATGGAAGTCAACTTTTTAATGAAGTTGCTGGATGACTATCTAAGAAATGAGCTCGATACCTATATGAAGCTTGATACCCGCTTTGAGACGATTGGTGATCTTGCACCCTTTTCACCCAGATTGAAGAAGACCATTGAAGAGACAAAAGAAGCCACCAGACACAATAAAAAACTGGTACAGGTACTGGCACTCAACTATGGAAGCAGAGACGAGATCGTGCGCGCTGCCAACCGTGTCATCTCCCGCAAGGAGCCTCTGACGGAAGAGAGCCTCTCTGCTGCGCTGGACAGCCCCTACAGTGATATCGATCTATTGGTACGCACCAGTGGAGAGCAGCGTCTCTCCAATTTCCTGCTTTGGCAGCTAAGCTATAGCGAAATGTTCTTCACCGATACGCTCTGGCCTGATTTCTCTCCTCAGGAACTTGAAGATATTATTGAAAAATTTCAACGCAGAGACAGGAAATTTGGGGGCATATAGCATGGACAATATATTTCTAAGTATCGCTGTTTTCATCTTTGGACTATTGATAGGCTCTTTTTTGAATGTGGTCATCTACCGTACGCCCAGAGGAGAAAGTATCGCCTTTCCTTCCTCGCACTGTACCAGCTGCCACACCAAACTCAAATGGTATCACAACATACCGATCTTCTCCTGGCTTTTCCTTGGTGGCAAATGCAGCTTCTGCAAGGAGCCAATCTCCAAGCAGTACCCTCTTGTTGAGTTTTTGACAGGACTTCTCTGGCTTGCACTCTTTGTCAAGCTGGGATGGGTCTGGTACTTTCCTTTTGTGGCAGCCTCTTTTACTGCGTTGCTTGCACTGACAGTCATTGACCTTAAATACTATGCCGTGCCAGACTCGGTCAACTTTTTCGCTCTAACTATGGCACTGATACAGCCTGACTCTCTCAAGATGGCATGGGGTAACCCTGTCGCCAGTGCACTGCTTGCTGCTGGCGGGCTCTGGTTGCTTGCCAAGATCATATCCATCGTGGCGCGCAAAGAGGCAATGGGGGGTGCCGATGTGATCGTCGCAGGTACGATGGCAGCACTGCTTGGCTTCCCAGGATTCTTCCTGGCACTCTTTCTCTCTGCTATTCTTGCCATACTCCCTTCGCTTTTTGCCAAGGACACCATGGTGCCTTTTGTGCCTTTTTTGGCATTGGCCACCCTGGTCATCTACCTCTTTGATACAGAAGCTAATGCACTACTAGGCTGGATCATATATGGGTAAAGTCAGGGGCTTTATCCTCTCACACTTTGGCAGTCACTATCTCCTTATTTTTTTGCCTTTTTTTTCTATCCTCTCTATCGTCTATATTATTCGTATTTCGATACTCTCCCAGACCATCTCTCTGGATGCAGGAGAGTTTTTGACACTTTTTGGGTTTTTTCTGCCTGATATTCTCTTCTATACGCTGCCGCTCTCTTTTATCGCGGCGCTGACCGTCACACTGACCAAACTCTCCGAGGACAACGAGCTCATCGCCCTCTTCTCTTTTGGCATGACGCCCACCAGACTGCTTCGGATCTTTGCGTTTCCGGCACTACTCTTTGCAGTGCTTATGCTCATCCTCTCTTTACACACGATTCCA
Organism: Campylobacteraceae bacterium; assembly: GCA_027079365.1. Taxonomy (GTDB): domain Bacteria; phylum Campylobacterota; class Campylobacteria; order Campylobacterales; family Sulfurovaceae; genus JAAXPZ01. The sequence continues at coordinate 1,602 of JALWVW010000153.1, forward strand.
CAGAGTACCGTAGCCTATAAACATTTCAAGCATAAAAAAACAGCCGAAGCCAGGCTCAATATAGTCCCCAACCGTCTGGGACAGAAGTTTGGGGACTATATTGTTTTTTTGGGAGATAAACGAGGGCAGCAGTATCGAAATGTCGTACTTTTCGCCACCGACGACAAAGAGAAAAGGGTGCTAATAAGTGCTGATACGGCCAAGATGGAGCACAACAACAGCCAATTTTCCCTCACACTCCATCAAGGTACCGGAGATACCTTTCTCTCTGATAGTATAGCATCTATGCGTTATACGCAGTTACATGTCTATAACTATGCTGCACATACTGCCAAGGCGGCCTGGTTTAACCGCGGATGGCATGACATCGCTACCAACAAAAATGATATGGCACTGTTTGTCTACAATATCTTTCTCTCCCTCTCTCCTCTGCTTGTCCTTGGTATGGTCGTCACCTTCTCTGTCATTAACCCACGATACCAGAAATCTCGCACCTACCTGATCAGCTTTGGCATGATAGTAGCGGTCTATATTGCAGCTTCACTACTGAGAAAAGAGGGAACACCTCTACTATTATTGGTTCTATCTCTCTCTTTTCTGGGAATGAGCCTCATGCTCTTCTCTAAAAAAGCTAAGGCAAATTTCTGATGCGTGTCAAAGCAGTCATCGCCTACAACGGCACCCGGTTTCAGGGATTTCAGAAGCAAACCAGCACCAGACAAACCATCACTGCCACCATCGAAGAGGCACTGGAGAGCCTGGGGATCACCTCTCCTCTGGTTGGGTCAGGTCGCACCGATGCCGGCGTCCATGCCACAGGACAGGTGATCCATTTTGACCTGCCTCCCTACTGGAAGGATCTCAACAAACTAAGAAGCCATCTCAACGGAAAACTTGAGGATGTGCGCTTCAAACATATCAGTATGGTAGAGCAAGACTTTCATGCCAGATTTTCTGCCAAACGGCGCATCTATCGTTATTGCATCAAGTCCACAGAGCCAATACTTTTTGAAAAAGAGTTTGTCTCTTCTCTTCCTTTAGGCAATAGCGAGAAACTCGAAGAGGCATTGGCATGCTTTATAGGAGAACATGATTTTGGCTACTTTCTCAAAACCGGCTCTGAGACCAAAAGCAATATCCGACAGATATACAAAGCCTACCACATACAAAGAGGCAAATACCACTACCTCTACTTTGAAGCCAATGGTTTTCTACGGGCACAAGTGCGGATGATGATTGATTTTGCCATCAAGGTTGCCAACGAAGAGTTGACGCTTACCCAGCTCAAAGAGCAACTCACGCTCAAAACAATCCACAACAGAGGATTGGCACCTCCACAGGGACTCTATTTATCCAGAGTCCTATACAGTAGCTAATAGTACCCGGCTAAGCTGTGGCATTGAGATAGGCTCTCTCATCAGTGCATAGGAGTGCACTTCCAATGTACGGTGCATAAATTTCTCATAGGCAGGATCGATCAGTTTGGCTGCCTTATGCAGTACAGATGCCATCACTGTCAGTGCCGAGGGATATACTGTGTCTCTGGGGTCATCTTCCCGTGCCATCTCTCCCTCACTGTATTGCCACAGACCAGCATGAAAAAACTGCTTGAGTGCCTCATTGATCAGCTCAGAAGCTTTGATAAGATAGTGTGCTTCACCTGTCATCTCACCAGCAGACAAAAGTGCTTCACTCAGGTAGGCATAGTCTTCCAAAAACGCCTCTGTCTCGGGGGATGCTCCGGGCAAAAAACTGTGATAGAGTCTTCCTTCTTTCATTCCTTGTTCCAAAAGTTTTCCAAGTGTTTCGATCGCCAGCTGATGATAGACCCTGTCATACTTCCCAGCCAAAAAAAGCGATGTCACAGCCATGGCATTCCATGACACAATGATCCTCTTCTCTTGGACAACACCTTCATCATAAAGGGCAGCAAACAACCCATTTTTCATTAGATATGACTGAAGAAAATGTACTGTCTGTAGCGCGTAGGTGCGATACTGTGCCTCTTCTAGTAGATCAGATGCATGCAAGAGTACCTGCACCATCAATGCATTGTCATACAGTAGCTTTCCATGAGATGGCTTCTCCCATCCTGTATCCTTACAATAGTGATAAAATCCTCCATCACTGTCATCTCGAAGCGCTTTTCCAGTCATCGCATCCAGTGTATGTACCAGTATCTTTTTCAGTACGGTATCTTGTCTTTTTTCCACTAGTTCCATAAGCAACATCAAAACAGAATGTCTGGGGAATTTCGGAGCCCCTTCAAATCCTCCATGTTCATTATCGTAGCGTATCTGAATCTGCTCTGAGATAAGAGAGAGTACAGAGGCATCCAACTTTGTTGCCTGTATCTTTTCTATGCTCTTTGGCATAGATGCCAAGACCTCTTTGCCTTTGTTCAGCAACAGTGCTCTCTGCTCCTGATACTTTTTGCCTACCAGCTCCAGCGTTTCACGCAAGCCCATCATACCATCTCTATCCCGATCCGGCATATAGGTAGCACTATACAAAGGTACTTTCTCAGGGGAGAGAAAGAGGCAGAGCGGATCATTCGCTTCTCTCCCTGTCATCTGTGTAAAAAGCGCATGAAGATAACGGCCGATATCCGGTCGCTCATAGCTATCTACCCTCACAGGAACAAAGTCTCTCTGTATCAGTCCGATGATCTCCTCATCTACAAATGACTCCTGCTCCATCTGCTCACACCAGTCGCATCCACTGTGCCCCACAAAAACAAACAGTGCTTTATCCTCCGCTTTTGCCTTTGCAAAATACTCAGGGTGCCATGCCTGCCATTCAATCCTATTACTTTTCAAATTTTTATCCTTATGCCCAGGTTATACCGTCTGCACACTCGCTACACAGTCATTGTTTATCATTCTTGGATATAGTTTTACACTAACAACCTTTAAAAGAGAGTACAAAGATGACATTCAAGAAGATTTTTTTACTATTTGCGGTGCTTTTGGCTACCACCATAGGTCATGCGGAAGGCTTTGGAGGGCTCAAACTTCCCAAACAAAGTTTTCTCTCTCCTGATGAAGCCTTTAAGGCCACCGCTGTCAAAGAAGGTGATAGGATCAAGACCAGGATCACGCTGGGCGACAAGATCTATATCTATGGCAAAGATCTGCATTTCAAGATCACTGACCCTATACAAATCGAACTCAAACCTACGCTTCCACCCACTGAAAAACATGGAGAGTTTGATATCTACCATGATATCTCCGTAGATATTCCCCTCAAAACAATAGAGAGCAAGGTCGACAAAGACTACACCCTTGCTATCGAAATGACTGGCTGTTCAGACAGCGGCATCTGCTATCAGCCACAGGTGAGAAAATTTACACTGAAATATGAGGGCAAGCCCGAAGGGTTTTTTGCCAAGATATCCAGGCTAACCAAAGAAGGCAACACTGGCAAGATCGCTGATGTACTGGTCAAAGAGAATCCCCTCTTTATTCTTATGCTTTTCTTTGTCTTCGGACTCTTTTTAGCGTTAACACCTTGCATTTTCCCCATGATTCCTATCCTCTCCTCTATCATTATCTCCCAAGTAGGCAAAGAGGAGAAGCCCAGCCCCGGCAAAGCCTTTTTCACCTCCCTTGTCTATGTGGTAGCTATGGCTTTGGCCTATACTGTGGTGGGTGTCATTGCCGGTCTTGTGGGTGCAGATATCCAGGCAGCTATGGCAAAGCCCTGGGTCATTATCCTCTTTTCCGCTATGTTCGTAGCTCTGGCATTTTCCCTCTTCGGTTTCTTCGAGATCGGCCTGCCTGCCTCATGGCAGTCCAAACTCAGTTCTGCCAGTGACAATGCTCGGGGCAAAGGTATCCTCGGCACTGCTATCATGGGAGTGCTCTCTGCGCTGATTGTAGGCCCCTGTGTCGCACCGCCACTGGGTGGCGCCATCCTCTTTATCTCTCAGACAGGAGATGCTTTCCTTGGTGGGCTGGCACTCTTTGTGATGAGTATAGGCATGGGCGTGCCGTTACTGCTGGTAGGTCTTGGTGCAGGCAAATTCATGCCTAAGCCCGGCGGCTGGATGATGCGTATCTCCCAGATTTTTGGCGTGCTGATGCTTATGATGGCACTCTACATGGTTGAAAGGCTACTCCCTCCTAGCCTTACACTGTTGTTGGCATCTCTGTTGTTGA
>JALWVW010000154.1 GCA_027079365.1 Campylobacteraceae bacterium
CCGATAGATTTGACACGCGCACCATCATCTAAAATCAGATTTTTAATACGGCCGAAAGTAGTACCTGCTATCACAGTATCGCCTACATGCAGTGTACCATTTTTAATAATGACATTGGCTACAGAACCAAAACCTTTTTCTAGAGAACTCTCTACGATCACTGCTTTGGCATTTCTGCTAGCATCTGCAGTCAGCTCCATCACTTCAGCCTGTACCAGAATCGTCTCAAGTAATTCATCAATCCCCAGTCCAGTATGTGCTGAAACAGGGATAAATTCATACTCTCCACCCCAGTCTACCGAAAGGATATCGATCTCTGCAAGTTGCGACTTCACATTGTCAGGATTGGCCGACTCTTTATCCATCTTGTTGATGGCAATAATAATAGGAACCCCTGCTGCCTTGGCATGAGAGATAGACTCTCTGGTCTGTGGCATGACACCATCATCTGCAGCAACTACTACAATAGCAATATCTGTCGCCTGTGCACCTCTGGCTCTCATCTCTGTAAACGCCGAGTGTCCCGGGGTATCAATAAAGGTCACTTTTTGACCATTCTTCTCTACCTGATACGCACCTACATGCTGGGTAATACCACCTGCTTCTTTGTCTGCAACCTTCGTAGATCGAATCTTATCGAGGAGTGATGTTTTACCATGATCCACATGTCCCATAATTGTCACTACCGGTGCTCTTGTCTCTGGATTTACATCATCGCAGGCATCATACACATCTACATAGTCCAACGCATCCAATGGATTAATCGTTTTGACCTCGACTTCGAACTCTTCTGCGAGTATCTCGATAGAGTCTTTGTCTAGGAAGTCATTTTTCGTCACCATGGTGCCTAGTGTAAAGAGTACCTTTACTACTTCACCAACATTTTTACCTACCTTCTCGGCAAATTCATAGACTCTTACATCTTCTGGAATACTTATCACACTGACCTTTTCTTCAGACTCTGTTCTGATATATTTTTTCTTTTTGCCACCACGCCTGATAGAGCGCTTTCCCTGTGGTCTAAACTGCTGTCGATTTTGTCCGATACCTTGTGCAGCTCTCTTTTTCGCTTCCGCTCTTCGCTTCTCTTCCTGACGCTTCATCTCTTCGTAGATATTTTTATCGGAGAAGTCCAACAATACTACCTCTTCCTCTTCATATAGCTCTACACTGCCCCCCAAATTTCTGTCACCAAGTATCTCCATTTTGGAGCCAGTCTCTTTCGCTTCGGCTACTCTTTTGGGTTTTTTCTTTTTGGGAGGCGTAGGCTGTCCTCCTCCGGAACCAGAAAGTGAAATACTTCTGCTTGCTTTGATGGGAGCAGGTTTTGCTTTTTTGACAATGGTGATGCCTCGTCTTCCCAGCATGCGTCTTGGTCTGGGTGCAGGTGCTTGAACCTCTTCTTGCACATCCCCTTTAACTTCTTCAGCTTTATTGACATCGGGTACTGCAACATCTTTTGCTACGGCAGGAACTTTTTCTACAGTTACTTCACTCTCCTTGCCTGTATTTTTAACTATTTCTTCTTTCTCCACACTCGCGAGAGAAGGCTTTTGCTGCTTCGTACTCTTTGTTTCTGCAGGTGCTACTTTTTCCTCAGCTGCTTTTTTCTCAGTAGGTACTTGCTTTTTATCGGCTTTCTTTTCTTTACTAGCCTTCTCTTTATCGTTAACTTCTGGCTGCTTGGGCTTCTCTTTGATGGCTGCTTTTTTAACCTCTTTTTTTGCTTCTTCCTTTGTCTCACCAAATCCTGCAGGTATTGTGCCTGTCATCGCATAATCCATGAGTACTGCGGCCTGATCCAAGCTAATAGAGCTTGCTGCAACCTTGACATCCAAGCCTAGTTTTTTTGCTTTTTCCAGCATATCGTTGTTGGACACTCCGGCTTCTGCCGCAATCTCCTGGATTTTCACTTTATCCATTCTGTTCTAACTCCTTCAAAATCGTAGATACCCTATCTCGCTCTACCCCAAAACGCCTTGCCAAGCCGTTTATTTTTTTTTCAATGTGACTACACTCTCTGCAAAGATATATACTCCGTCCAAAACCTTGATATGTAACAATACTGTTAGCAACTAACTGTAGTCTTATCAAGGTTTTTTGGGATTCTCTTTTTCGGCAGGTGATGCACATGCGTATAGGATTGTTTTTTTTCATCGATATTATACCTAAAAGAGTTTAAGAGGGGGTATCCCCTAACCCTTTAGCAGCACTCCATGATTGTCTAGCCCCTTCACCATCACCCTGAAGTGTGGAAACTTTTCCTGAAGTACCTCTGCCATCAAAGCTGCATCATCCTCATAACAGAGAGAGAAAAATGTAGAACCACTACCAGAAAGTGTACTCATTAGCGCACCCTGCTCCAATGCGGTTTTTTGCACCTCTATAAGTTCTGGCATCATTCGCATACGCCTGTCCTGATGAATCTTGTCTTTGGATGCAATGCGCAACTGATCCCAGGATTCACTCATAAATAGTGCTGTCATATAGGCTGCCCTGGAAAGCGAATAGACCAACTCTTCTTTGGAATAACTCTTGGGAAGGACATGCCTGGATCTTGAAGTAGAGATCGTTTTGTTTGGCACTACCAGGACAGCACGAAGGTATCCCGGCATACGGCGTTTTTTGCTAAAGACCCGATTGCCTTCAATACAAGCCACATTAAACCCGCCCATCACACAAGGTGTGATATTGTCAGGATGAGGCTCATGTCTCAAGGCAAGATTGAGTATGGTGCGCTTATTGTACTTGGTTTGTGATGCAGCATAGGCAGCAGTGATAGCGGCCACGATCACTGCTGAAGAGCTTCCCATGCCTCTGGAGATAGGGATTCTATTGATAAATTCAAAACGAAAGGTATTGTGTTTTCCACTCAATTTTCTGTAGTGTTTATTAAAAACGCTGAGAAAAAGACTATTCTTTTTTATCTTTGGATTCTCTGCTCCTTCGCCGTGCGTAGAGATGCTCAAAAAGCGAGAGGGCTTGATAATGATCTCATTTCTAAAATCCAATGCCAGCCCCAGCGTATCAAAGCCGGGTCCCAGGTTGGCACTTGTGGCGGGAACTGTTATCTGCACATGAAACCTTTATACTGCAGGAAGTATGTAGTGTGGCCTGTTCTCCCTATCGAGGGAGAGTGCGCTCAAATCATCGGGCAGCCAAAACTCCTGCTTGACTTTTTCGTCAAACTTTTTCGTCATTATAGTCTCTTTTTCCTTGGTAAAATAGAGGTTGCCCATGGCTTTGACAGGTTTACCACCATTCAGCTCAAAAGCACTGATACCAAAAAAGGGAATACCTCTGACCATCTCCAGGGTACGAAGCATTAAATAGGTAAGCTTAATTGCCATATAGCTTCCGGGACCGTTGACATAAATACACTTTTCTACCATATAGTTATCCAGCCACTTCTCCATCGCTTGCAGCAGCGATTCAGACGTCTGCCCTTCTATGGTCACTGCAGAGATTTTTCGGTCAGCACAATAGAGACCCAGCTGCAGAGGGGTGGCAATAGTATTGATAAGTATCGTATATTTAGGCAAAACAGTGCTCATAGTTTGGGGTTTCTAATTGGTTGACGGTAACGAGCTCATAGTTGTCACTTTTACCAAATATCTTTTTTGTTAGCGCGTGGTTGAGCTGATGGCTACTTGCAAAAGCAGCATATTTACCTACAATATGGTATCCTGTCACCATCATGTCTCCCATAGCATCCAAAATCTTATGCCGTGCAAACTCATTCTCGAAGCGTAAGCCCTCTCTATTAAGTATCCTCCTGCTATCCAGACCAATGGCATTTTGCAAGCTTGCTCCTAGCGCAAGATTTCTGCTTTGCAAGCTCTGTATATCTTTGACAAACCCAAATGTGCGTGCCCTGGCGATCTCCTCCACAAAGCCTCTTTTCCCAAAATGATACAGATGCGACTGCTCTCTGATCGCAGGATGGGGGAACGCAATATGAAACTCAAAACTACTCTCTTCTGATGGTTCAAATTTGGCAAATTTTTTGCCTTCACTCACCTCAACTGTTTTTTTTATTTTCAGCACTCTCTTGGGGTATTGCTGCGTGCGCACTCCTGCTTCATCCAGCAGCAAACAAAAAGAGATCGCACTGCCATCCATGACTGGCATCTCATCTCCATCCACAGAGATGCGGATATTGTCGATACCATATGCATACAGTACTGAAAGAAAATGCTCTATCGTGGAGATATATACCTGCTCCCTGCCAATCACTGTTGCCATAGAAGTATTCACCACATTACCCACAGAAAGTGGTATCACCACCTCTTTTTCTGCATGATAAAAAAGGATACCACTATCCACATCAGCTGGCTCCAAAATCATCCGTATAGGCTTACCTTTGTGAATACCGATCCCTGTTGCCTCTACCATTTTGGCAATGGTTCTTTGCAACATCTATCGTTGCCCTATGGTTTTGTCTGCCTTCTGAAAGACCTTGTCAATATTTTTTTTGATCCAGTTTCCTTTCATCCAGTCCATCGGCCACACTTCAACACCCTGTATTAATACACCAAAATGCAGATGGTCACCCAGTGCCAATCCTGTTGTGCCTGTTTTGGCTATCACCTGTCCAGCCTCAACCTCTTCTCCTTTTTCAACCAGTATTTTGGAGCAGTGTCCGTACAGCGTATAGAGTCCAAATCCATGATCAATCATTGGCATGTTGCCATAGATGCCATTGCGTGATGCATAGACCACAGTACCGCTATTAGAACTGACGATAGGTGCATGTCTGGTACTGGCAAAATCATAACCGACATGATAAGACTGGGATATCTCCCTACTCCTGTCTTTGTAAAAATAGTGTCTCTCGTCCCCAAAGTCAGCGACAAGCTTAGCACTCTTGAGCGGGTAGAAGCGTTGTACTCTCCAATGATTGATCATAGTAGGCGCTAGCTTGTGTGCCAACTTGTGGATCCATTTTTCATTATTGATACGCATAGTTTCGTTGACCGCCTTAAATCTCCTAAGTTTCCCTCTGACCTTGGATGCCTGAGGATCTTTGCTGGCAACCTCAACAATCTTTCCATCCAAAAATCGGTCAGATACCACAATCTGTGACACTTTGTATTTTCTGTGCACCTTGGGGAAAGTAATTTTTTTACTTGTTTTATTGCCTGCAATATCTGTTGCTATAACAAAGATATCGATCCTCTTCTTCTTAAAGGGCCAGGCAATCAAAGTTGCAAAATAGCCTTTTTTTCTATACGGTGTCGCCCTGAATTTTACACCCCCAGAAAGCACATATACCTCTTTAAGGTTGGCATCCTTGGCTTTAAATACAACCAAGGCACTCCCACCCCGCGCCATCGTCTCACTTTTGGCAACCACTGCTACGAAGGGGGGCTTGGTATCCGCTACCACTTTAATGGTTTTGACAGCGATATTTTCACCGATATAATTCCAGAGACTCTTGTCTTTTACAACAATAGTCAATCTCCACTGCCCCTCTCCTTCTTCTATCTGAGAAGGAAAAGGGATCACTATCTCTGTCTTTTTCATCGGCATATCAAAGCGACCGGAGGCCGCTACAATATTTCGCTTTCCATCACTGAAAAATGCCTGATATTGTCCTAGAGCCTGATTGTCCTCCAGCGTTACTTTCACTGGCTCCTTCTGCCCGGCATAGACAATTTTTGGTGCGCTAATTTTGGGGCGAACCCTTTCAAATTTTGGAGAAGTGAGCACAAAGTACCCGCCTGCCCCCAAAAGCAACAGAA
>JALWVW010000155.1 GCA_027079365.1 Campylobacteraceae bacterium
GTAATTTTGCTACAATACCATTCCACTTTCTATGTCGGGGTGTGGCGCAGTCTGGCTAGCGTGCTACCTTGGGGTGGTAGAGGTCGCAGGTTCAAGTCCTGTCACTCCGACCATTTTTCTTTTTCACTACACTTTTCATCCATTTTTGATACAATAACCCAATTGATTACAAGGCAATATTCATGACTAAAATAGAACAACTTAAAAACCTACTCGAAAACGAGATCATCCAAGACCTAGAAGCAGCCATCGACGAGACTTTTCAAATGGTAGAAAAAGAGAAGACCATCTCCCTCGCTGATCGAGAAGAGCTAGAAGAGATGCAGGAGATGCACCAAGAGTGCCGAGATATCCTCATAGAGATCGAAGCCGATGAGATGGATGAGGAGGAGGCGGGAGAATTGCTGGCAGAGCTGGTGGAGCTGAAGACAGAGTAGCTGTTGACTACTCCACCGTCACACTCTTCGCCAAATTCCTCGGCATATCCACATCATTCCCTAGTCTCACGGAAATTTCAAGAGCCAAGAGTTGGGTAGCTACCATCATCTCAAAGAATTCCAGCATAGGATGGTCTGCGCATTTGGTTTGTATGAAGTCATCGGCGAGCTCGAATGGTTCTGGGCTAATCACCAAAATGGTGGCATCTCTGGCGCTGAGCTCTTCGACATTGGATTTGATCTTGTCATAGAGCAGACTTCTGGGCATGAGTGCAATGGTAAAGAGCTCGCTGTCAGCTAGGGCGATGGGGCCATGCTTCATCTCTCCTGCTGGATAGCCCTCTGCGTGCAGGTAGCTGATCTCTTTGAGTTTGAGAGCACCTTCGAGTGCCAGAGGATAGAAGATATCTCTACCGATAAAGAAAAAACCGTGCCCGTGCAGATAGCGTTTAGAGAGACGGTGTATCTGCTCATGTAGTTTGTCCTCCACGATAAGTGCTTTGGGGGTATGGAGCATGGCATCAATTTCTTTGGTGATCAGGGCATCGGAGATCTCACCTTTTTCCTTACCTAGGTAAAGTGCCAGCATCCAAAGTACCATGGTCTGGGTGGCAAATGCTTTGGTGCTGGCCACACCTTTTTCGATCCCGGCACGGGTAAGGATCGCAACATCGCTCTCTCGTACAATAGAGGAGTTGTCTACATTGCAGATTGTGAGGGTCTTGAGCCCAGCCCTTTTTGCCATTTTGAGCGCTTCAAGGGTGTCTGCAGTCTCGCCACTCTGTGAGATGGTGACAAAGAGTGTCTTTTGGGTAAGAAAAGGCTCTTTGTAGCGAAACTCTGAGGCGATCTCTACATCACAGCGCATTTTGCCAATACGCTCGAAGAGATAGGCGGCAGCCAGAGCAGAGTGGTAGCTGGTACCGCAGGCGCAGATCTTGATCGCATAGATTCCATCAAAAAAGCTGGGATCCAACTCATCAAAATGGATACCGTGATCTTGTACTCTTCCCATCATGGTTTCACTTATGACACGACTCTGCTCATAGATCTCCTTCTCCATGAAAAATCTGTATCCGTCTTTTTGTGCTAGTATTTTATCGGTAGAGAGTGCCTGTTTGCTGATCTGTTTTTCACCATTTTTAT
>JALWVW010000156.1 GCA_027079365.1 Campylobacteraceae bacterium
ACGGGTAGAGACGGTGATCTTTCTGGGTGGTTCGCAGGGAGCGGTGGCGATCAATACCCTGGCATTGGCACTGGCACCGACCCTTCATGACAGAGGTATTCGCATCATCCATCAGGCAGGAGAGCGCCATATCGACAGTGTAAAGGTAGCCTATGAAGCGCTGGGGATCGAGGCAGAGGTCTTTGGCTTTACGACCCGACTGGCTGACTATATGGCAGAGGCAGACTTCGCTGTAGCCAGAGCGGGCGCCTCGACACTGTGGGAGCTTTCTGCCACAGCACTGCCTACACTCTTCATCCCCTATCCCTACGCCGCCAGTGATCACCAGTACTACAATGCCCAATTTCTCGTAGAGAAGGATCTGGCATGGCTGATGCGGGAGGATGCGATAGAGACAGCGCAGGTGATCGCACTGCTGGATACAGACCTGCAGAGCCGTAGCCAGGGGCTCATGGCACTCATCGAGCGAGGCGGTGCCGAACAGATTGCCGATCTGTTGAGAGGATATCTCTCTTAGTGAGACTACTCGGCATTTCACAGCCTTTAAAACAGCATAAAATGCCAACCTCCTATCCTCTGTTTTTGTGGTATAATTATTTATCTTGATTTTATAAGGAGAAACAATGAAAAGTGTGATGAGTATAGTGATCGCTGGTGTGGCAGTGTTTGCGTTGAGTGGGTGTGGTGGCGATGGGAGCGGCGGCGGTGGAATGGATACGCATTATCTCACAAATGTAGATGGAGTTGGTATAAGAAATGTACCCTATGATTGTAGAGTAGGTGGTGCTGGAACTACTGGTGCTGATGGTGCCTATGGTTTTGAATCAGCTGGAGATGATTGTACCTTTACCTTTGATCAGCATGCTACAGATGAGCCACTCTATATCAAGAGAAGTGAATTTGGTGCTGGAGTCAGTGGTTTATATTACTATTGTACCTATAATACAGGAAGTGGCAATACTCCATACCGTGGATGGACAGATGGTAGTGGGCATATTAAACATGTTTGGAATCATGCTGGAGCATGGGTGATAGACAGGTGCACACTAGAGTATTGATATTCTCCTTGTTCCATATCTCGAGGTATGGAACGCTTATGGACAGATAAAGTAGCAAGATCTCTGCCTCTTCATAGTAGAGGTGCGTCAGTAAACGTACCCTACAGTATTTCTCCTCTTCAATGAAACAACCTATTTACCGTTTTACCGTATTCTTGACTTTGCCTCCAGGCTAAAAGCGATGCCCCATCAGCCAGGCGATTCCTCCGATGATCCCAAAGAGCAGAGGCTGGTGCAGGAGATAGATCGCCAGTGAGTGTCTGCCCAGAAAAGTGATCTTTTTTACCGTAGGGGTCTCCTGCGGTGAAAGCCGCTCCATTAGTCGGTAGTGCATCATCGTGATCCCCAGCAGTACCGCCCCAAACCAGGGGATGAAGGGTGCCAGATCTTCGGTATGTCTGCGTGGCAGATGCAGCAGGGGCTGAAGGAGCTCAAAGAGCGGTGTCATGCGGTAGCCCAGTACATAGAGTAGGATGAGCCCTACCCCCAAAAATGCCGAGAGTCTGGGGAGCTTGACAAAAA
>JALWVW010000157.1 GCA_027079365.1 Campylobacteraceae bacterium
TCTCAAGTGGAGACTGCATCTGTGTTTCATTCATATTTTTATTTCCTTGTGCTAGGAGCACGCCGCCACTGAGTAGTGTTGCTAGTGTCATAAGTTGTATTGTTTTTTTCATTGTATTTCCTTTTTTGTATTCTGTATTGTATCCGCACTCTGTGCAGATACTGTGCATAGGTGGTCAATAGATTACTTCTCATCACTTTCTGAGTTTTTCCATAAGATCTTTCAATGTTTGAAATAAGATTTTCATCTCTTGTCGCAGCTTGCTGTCTATCTCCGTATTCTGTAAAAGTGTTTCTATGTCTATGGTTGCAAGCACTGTTTCGCCTTCTGCCTCATAGACACTCAAACGACAAGGGAGATATACGGAGACCCCTGCCATCTGCGTCAACACTTGCTGGGCTCCGGCTGGATTGCAGAGTTCAAACACTGTAATCTCTTTCTCTATAGGATAGCCCTTCTCTTGGAGTATCTCCTTGAATGCATAGCTGTGCAGCAGGCCAAAGCCAAATGCTTTGGCAGACTCCTCTACAGAACGCTTGATCTCTTCACTCTTTTTCTTTGTTTTGATACTATAAATCATTTTTTTCCTTTATCTTTAGGTACCGTATTCTACTGGGTGCGTGTGCGCACAATGTGCAGATGTTATGCACAAAACCTGCACACTAATCTCCTATCATTACCGTATCAAAACAGAAAGGATAGACCATGAATGGATTTGCAAACGGATTTGGCGGAGGGATGGGGTTTGGCTATATGCCATTGATTCCTATCGCAGTGATTGCCTTGCTTTTTTATCTCTTTAGAAACAGGAACACCCAAGAGCCTACGGCACAGGAGATTCTAGACAAACGCTATGCCAATGGTGGTATTAGCGAAGAGGAGTATGAAGAAAAGTCTGCTCATATACGCGGTCAAACCGCATAAACCAAAAGGAGTCCCGTAGGACTCCACATCAAAAGAGATCTATAGAAACCTCATACTTACTTCCAGACAAATCCTGAAGAGGGTGACGTCTCAATACCAAAACGCTCATCATACCTCTTTCTAATCTTTTCAGGCCATAACGCATGGACATACTTGAGGATATCGTCTCTCTGTTTTTGGGTGAGTGTCTTGTCATATTCTGGCATCCAGCCATCATATCCTTTACCATAGCTTTTGCCGCCTTTTGCGATGATATTGCGCAGTAGATCTGGTGCATGATGCCAGGTATGGGCTGTACCATTGAGTGCTGGAGGCTGATACTTGCCATCGGTTCGCTTCTTCTTGAGTGCAGGACTCTGAGGCCCTATGCCTTCAGGGCCATGGCAGGTCGCACAGTTGTTGGCGAAGAGACTTTTGCCATTGGCTATATCTTTGGCATCACTCCATCCGCCTGCCTGCAGTTGTAACATGCTTAGGGCAGCCAGTGCCGCCATTGATTTTTTCATATTCATTATTTCTCCTTGAGAATGAAGCTCCCCGACCCAAGGGTCGGGGTATCTTCAAAACTCCAAACTTAACTGTCCTTGGTGAAGTTTGGAGTATTCTTTATCGTTTTTTCCTTGATTTCGGATGTATTCTTGAATCACATCCTG
>JALWVW010000158.1 GCA_027079365.1 Campylobacteraceae bacterium
GAACTAGGACATACATCAAAACACAGGAGTTTATCATGACTAACATGAGACGCGGATTTACTATGATCGAATTGATCTTTGTTATCGTAATTATCGGAATTTTGGCAGCAGTTGCCATCCCAAAACTGGCAGCAACAAGAGATGATGCGAGGGTAGCATCTGAGCTTAATAATCTTTCTACATGTGTGAATGATGCGGGTACTTCATTTACGGGTAGCGGATCAGTAGACTTGACATCTTCAGCATGTAGTGCAACTGCATTGAAATGTTTTGCAGTGACATTAGCAGCGGGAACAGCGGCAACAGATGGCAATATTACTATTGCAGCAGGTGGTACTGATACTGCTCAAGCATACTGTGCTGATGCAGTAGCAAAAGCAACAGCTAAAGGTATTGTTGGAACTCAGTCTTTTGGTGGAGCAAAAGTAAGCTATTAATTTCTCTTTCTCTTTACAGTGTTTCTGGGTCTTTTGGCTCAGGAACAATCCCTCTTCGTAATAATCTAAATTTCCCTTTTCTCGCAATTATGTTTTGTATGGTTTGAAAATGATATAATTCAAAACAACTAAGGAGTTTACAGAAATGAATATGAAAAACAGAGAAGCATTTACGATGATAGAGTTGGTTTTTGTAATTGCTGTGGTAGGCATACTTTCTGCAATAGCGATACCTAAATTTGCGGCGACGCGAGATGATGCAGTTATCAGTAAGGGAAGAACCACTGTGGCTGCGCTACGCTCTGCGATAGCTACAGAGCGCCAAAAGCGGATACTCAAAGGGCTATTTACTGATATCGATGGAGCCACAGCCGAAGGGCTTCTGGAGTATGGTTTGGGTAATGGGTGGTCCAGGTCTGATGATGTCTTTACTTTCACTGCACCAGATGCATCTACCTGTAAATTTAGTGTTGGGGAAACTGGCAAGAAAAACAAACTGGTAAAAACTTCTTGCAGTGTGCCCGGCATGAGTGATCTCTAGCCTTTTCTGCCTCTATCTTGCATTATTATGAAACCATACTGCTGCGCTCCAGTGCGCCGCACCTAACCTATCATTCTCCGCACCCCTTGTGTACCGGAAGTGTCGTCAGTGTCCCTTTGCACAGTACAGAAAAACAGGCCGTTATACTTCAAGAAAAAGAGAAACCTGCCTTTGAGACCGAAGCGATCATAGCAGAGGCGGGAGAAGTGTATAGTGCTGAGCAGATGGAGATCGCCAAATTTATCTCAGCGTATTATTTCTCTTCATTTTCGGAAGCGATATCATTGTTCATTCCACACACCGTAGGGTGTTGTCCCCCGACAACACCTTCTTATGCAGAAATTCAAAAACAAGTTTATGGTATTGTGGGGGCACAACACCCTACGGTGACGACTGTGTCTTATGATAGGGAGGGGATCAAGCAGGATAAGCATGTGATTGTCGGGATGGGGGCATCCCGACCTACCTTGTCCGCTGCGCAAGAAGAGGTCTACAGTCAACTCCTCCAAAAAGACAAATCCCTCCTCTTTGGTGTCACTGGCTCAGGAAAAACAGAAATATTTATCACTCTTGTGGTCAAGATGTTAGAGGAGGGTAAAACCTCCATTTTTCTCATGCCTGAGATCTCTCTGACGCCGCAGATGGAAAAGCGTCTGAAGGCCTATTTCGGTGATGCGGTGGCAATGTGGCACTCTAAGATCACCAAGAAGAAGAAGCAGCAGATACTTACTGGGATAGAGGAGGGGAGAATTCGTATCGTGGCAGGGGCACGGTCAGCACTTTTTGTGCCGTTGCGTGATCTGGGGCTCATTGTGGTGGACGAAGAGCATGACGACAGTTACAAGGCGATGACGCGACCTCGTTATCATGCGCGTGATGTGGCGATTCTCATGGGACAGAAACTGGGTGCCAAGGTGGTACTTGCCTCAGCCACTCCCAGTATGACCAGCTATCATAAGCATGCAGTAGTCATACTGGAAAAGCCCTATATCCAAAGCAAAAAAACATACCGCTTTATCCAGGGCGACAGTATCAATCAGGAGATACTGAAAGCACTCAGGCAGAATTTTCACCAAGGTAGACAATCGCTGCTCTTTCTTCCTACCCGGGGCAATTTCAAGTATCTTTACTGTGAACAGTGCGGCAAGACACATCGCTGCCCCTACTGCTCGGTAGGTATGGCACTACATCGTGCCTATCGTCATCTTAAGTGTCACTACTGCAATTATACAGAAGCTATCAGGGAGCACTGCACAGCATGCGGCTATGCGCCACTCAAAAGCGAACGAATGGGTACTGTGGAGGCTATAGAGCAGATCACCGAGGCAATCGAAGACATCAAGGTCGAGCAGTTTGACAAGGACAGCATCACCACACACAAAAAACTGACTGAGGCACTGAAGCGCTTTGAAAGCGAAGAGAGCCATCTGCTGCTAGGTACGCAGATGCTCAGCAAAGGGCATGACTATGCCAAGATCACACTCTCGGTGATTATGGGTCTGGACCATATCCTGGGACTGGCGGACTATCGTGCCAGAGAACGGGCGATGAGTCTACTCTTTCAGATCGCAGGGCGCAGTGGTAGGGCCTCGGAGGCAGAGGTGCTTATACAAACTGCAGACCGGGAGTTTTTCACTCCGTATCTGGAGGACTATGGGAGATTCATCCGCGACGAACTGGCATTTTTGGAGGCAGCACAGTATCCTCCCTTTGCCTCTCTGGCACGGATACTCATCGCACACAAGGATGAGAGAAAAGCCAGTAAGACCACAATGGACACAGTCAGCAGACTTAAGACATTCAAAGAGATAGAAATCGTAGGGCATGGCAAGGCACCCGTAGAGCGCATCGCCAACAAATTTAGATTCCAGATTTTACTCAGAGCAAAAAACAGAGTACCGTTGCTCAAAGCACTGCATGCTGTAGATTGCAGAGAGATAGAGATTGATATGGATCCGGTCGAATTTTCGTAGGGGCGAACCCGTGTGTTCGCCCTTCGTTGTGTTCCTTTATATAGATGTATATGTACCTGGACGGAGGTTATACACTCTTTGGATTTAAATTTGGGTATTATTATCGTTCCAAGGGCAGACACGTAGGTCTGCCCCTACGGGTTAAATAATTTACGCTAAAATAAGACAACTATAAAGAAGGCAAACCATTGAAAGAACGATACCCAACCAAAAAAATTTATGTCGGTGATGTAGCTGTAGGTGGAGATGCACCTATCTCGGTACAGTCTATGACCTATAGCGATACAGCAGATGTAGCAGCAACGGTAGAACAGATTAACCGTTTGCATTTTGCCGGAGCTGATATGGTGCGTGTGGCTGTACCTCAGATGGAGGATGCTTTAGCACTACAGCAGATCAAAGAGCAAGTTTCATTACCACTGATCGCAGATATTCATTTCAACTATAAGCTGGCACTTGAGGCCGCCAAGTGGGTAGACTGTATCCGGTTCAATCCTGGAAATATTGGGGAGAAATCTCGTATCAAAGAGATCGTCAAGGCCTGCAAAGAGCGTAATCTTCCTATCAGGATCGGGGTGAATTCGGGGTCACTGGAGAAAGAGTTTGATCAAAAGTACGGCTCTACCGCTGAGGGAATGGTCGCCAGTGCCGAGTATAACATCAAGTATCTGGAAGATCTGGATTTTACCGATATTAAAATCTCGCTTAAGGCCTCGGATGTGGAGCGCACGGTCGATGCCTACCGTATGCTGCGCCCCAAAAACAACTACCCCTTTCATCTGGGTGTGACAGAGGCCGGTACGATCTTCCATGCGACAATCAAGTCTGCGATCGGGCTGGGCACGCTGCTACTGGATGGTATCGGGGATACGATGCGTATCTCGATTACCGGAGAACTGGAGGAGGAGATCAAAGTAGGCAAAGCGATCTTGAAGGATTCGGGCAGGCTGCAAGAGGGACTCAATATCATCTCCTGTCCGACCTGTGGACGCATAGAGGCAGACCTGGTTACCGCAGTAGCTGAAGTAGAGCGCCGTACCGCACACATCAAAACTCCCATGGATGTCTCAGTCATGGGTTGCGTGGTCAATGCTATCGGAGAGGCAAAGCATGCGGATGTGGCGATCGCTTTTGGCAAAGGAAATGGACTGATCATGGTCAAAGGTGAGGTAATTTCCAAACTTCCGGAGAGTCAGTTGGTCGATGCCTTTGTAGCAGAGGTAGAGAAGTTTGCAGAAGAGAATAAGTAGTGTAGGGTGTTGTCCCATGACAACACGCTGGTTGGATAGCAATATGAAAAGGTGTTGTAGGGGTACAACACCCTACGGGAACGGAGAGGAGATTTAGATGGAAAACATGTACAATCTCAATATCGAACGCGCAGTGCTTTCTGCCATTATCTTCGATCCTGAGATTCTCGAAGATATTGCTGCCAAGCTCAAGCCCCACGACTTCTATCTACCGTTTCATCAGTATATGTTTGAAGCCATGGAGGAGCTCTTTGTCGAGGAGAAGCCGATCGATGAGGAGTTTTTGCGAAAAAAGCTTCATGGCAAAGGAAAATTTGATGAAGTAGCCATGGTGGATATCCTCTCCTCCAACCCCATCTCCAACACCAGAGCCTACCTTGAAGAGATCAAGGCAAAAGCGAACAAGCGAGCCTTGGTAACACTGGCTACAGAGATTAAGAAGGTCACAATAGAAGATGATCTGGAAGCCACAGATGTGATGAATCTGGTAGAGAAGAAGCTCTATGAGATCACGCAGGAGAGTATGAGCAATGACTTCCGGATCTCTGAGGATATCACGCTCTCCATGATGGATGAGATCAACCGCATGAAAGAGTTGGGTAACTCTAAGCTCATTGGTGTGGATACCGGATTTCGTAATCTCAATGACAAGACCAGCGGGTTTGGTAAGGGGGATCTGGTGATCATTGCTGCCAGACCTGCTATGGGCAAGACGGCACTGGTACTCAATATGGCGCTCAAGGCTATCGAAAGAGGAGAGGGGGTGGCCTTTTTCTCTCTGGAGATGCCTGCAGAGCAACTCATGCTGAGAATGCTCTCTGCTAAGACTTCTATTCCCTTGCAGGCTTTGAGGGTTGGAGATCTGAGAGATGAGCAGTGGACACAACTCGCAGCTGCGGTGACGGAGATCTCCAGGCAGAAACTCTTTGTGGATGATGGGGGATATGCGACGATCCATCATGTGCGCAGCAAGCTACGCAAACTCAAAGCACAAAATCCGGAGATCTCTATTGCCTTTATCGACTATCTGCAGCTGATGAGTGGAGAGGGCGGCAGAGAGGGTAGACAGCAGGAGATCTCAGAGATTTCCAGAGGCCTCAAGCAGCTGGCGCGTGAGCTGGAGATGCCGATCGTTGCACTTTCACAGCTCAACCGTGGGGTGGAGAGCAGGGACAACAAGCGCCCGATGCTTTCAGACCTGCGTGAGTCGGGTGCGATTGAGCAGGATGCCGATATTATCCTCTTTGTTTATCGTGATGATGTCTACCGGGAAGCTATCGAAAAAGAACGGGAGATGCGCGCCAAAACTGAGGGCAAAGAGTACAAGAGTGAATTCCGTAAAAAGCAGGAAGAGGATGCAGAACTAATTATCGGCAAGCAGCGAAATGGCCCGACAGGGACAGTCGAGCTGATCTTTCAGAAGCGTTATACCCGTTTTGTAGATTCGGAAAAAGGCAACGATGCCCCTTTTGAGGTGATTTACGAAGAGGGCA
>JALWVW010000159.1 GCA_027079365.1 Campylobacteraceae bacterium
CACCGTCAGCAACCACTGGCACACCTAGGGGATTGGCGACCTGCGCTACCTCATCGATCGCAGAGATCTGTGGTACACCTACCCCTGCGACGATGCGGGTCGTACAGATCGACCCTGGGCCGATACCCACCTTGACTGCATCTACCCCTGCATCGATCAGATCTTTGGCAGCAGCGCCTGTAGCAATGTTACCTGCAATGACATCGACTTCTAGCGCTGCTTTGATCTGCTTGACTGTATCGATGATCCCCTGAGAGTGCCCATGCGCTGAGTCCAGTACGATCACATCCGCCCCAGCCTCTGCGAGCGCTGTAGCACGATCCAGCTGTCCTACACCGATCGCAGCAGCCACACGCAGACGACCAAACGCATCTTTATTGGCATTGGGGTACTGCTTCTTCTTCTCGATATCCTTGATAGTAATCAGGCCGATGAGCTTGTCTGCATCATCGACGATAGGGAGCTTCTCGATCTTGTGTTCCTGAAGTACTTTCTCAGCATCTTCAAGCGTAGTGCCTTCCTTGGCAGTCACCAGTGGTGCAGCCGTCATCACATCACGCACAATAGAGCCCATATCAGAGATAAAACGCATGTCACGGTTGGTAATGATACCGACCAGCGTCATGTCCTCCGTTACCACTGGTACGCCGGAGATATGATACTCTGCCATCAATGCTTCTGCCTCGCCCACCTTGGCATCTGGGCCGATAAAGATCGGATCGATGATCACACCGCTGGTGGATTTCTTGACCTTATTGACCTGCTGTGCCTGGGTAGCGATATCCATATTCTTATGAATCACGCCAATACCACCCAGCCTCGCCATTGCGATCGCTGCTTTGTACTCTGTGACAGTGTCCATTGCCGCAGAGACAAAAGGGGTATTAAGAGTAACATTTCTGGTCAATCTGGTGGCGATGTTGACCTCCTTTGGCAGTACGACGGAGTGTTGTGGGACGAGGAGGACATCTTCGAAGGTGAGGGCTCTTTTTTTGATATTCATGGGGTTCCTTTATTTCTGATACTGTACGGCACGCTCTAGACTGGCGGCACCATCAAAGATTGCTTTTTCGTTGAATGCTTTGGCGATGAGCTGGAGCCCTACGGGCATCCCCTCATCATTTTTCATGATCGGTAGCGAGATCGCGGGGAGTCCTGCGAGGTTGATCGCGATGGTGTACATATCACTCTTGTACATCTCCAGCGGGTCTGCACTGGCTCCGATCTTGGGTGCTACACTGGGTGCTACGGGGGAGAGGATCAAATCCGCCTCGTCAAAGATCGCATTAAACTCATCACGGATCAGGTGCCTAACCTTTTGGGCTTTGAGATAGTAGGCATCATAGTAGCCGCTGGAGAGCACGAAGTTACCCAGCAGGATACGCCGCTTGACCTCTTCCCCGAAGCCTTCACTGCGTGTCCTAAAGTAGAGATCCTCCAGATTCTTCGGATCTTCTGCCTGTCTCCCATAGCGGATACCATCAAGACGCGCTAGATTGGTCGCTGCCTCGGCAGTCGCTACGATATAGTAGGTCGCAATATCATATTTGGTATTGGTCATCTGCTTATGGA
>JALWVW010000160.1 GCA_027079365.1 Campylobacteraceae bacterium
GGAGCGGGTGCTGAGCGGCAAACGGGTGAGTAACACGTGGGTAACCTACCCTCAGGTAGGGGATAACCCCCCGAAAGGGGGGCTAATACCCTATACCGCCCGGTGTCACTAAGATACCGGGTAAAAGGGGGCCTCTGCTCCGCACGCTCCCGCCTGAGGATGGGCCCGCGGCCCATCAGGTAGTTGGTGGGGTAACGGCCCACCAAGCCTACGACGGGTAGCCGGCCTGAGAGGGTGTCCGGCCACAGCGGGACTGAGACACGGCCCGCACCCCTACGGGGGGCAGCAGTGGGGAATCGTGGGCAATGGGCGCAAGCCTGACCCCGCGACGCCGCGTGGGGGATGAAGCCCTTCGGGGTGTAAACCCCTGTCAGGGGGAACGATGGGTGGGTGGGCTAATACCTCACCCACCCGACGGTACCCCCTAAGAAAGGGACGGCTAACTACGTGCCAGCAGCCGCGGTAATACGTAGGTCCCAAGCGTTGCGCGATCTCACTGGGCGTAAAGCGTCCCCAGCCGGTCCGGCAAGCGGCTTGTCAAAGCCCACCGCCCAACGGTGGTAAGGCATGCCGTACTGCCGGACTTGAGGCTCGCCCAGGTAGGCGGAATTCCCGGTGTAGCGGTGAAATGCGTAGATATCGGGAGGAACACCAAAGGGGAAGCCAGCCTACTGGGGCAGCCCTGACGGTCACGGACGAAAGCTGGGGGAGCAAACCGGATTAGATACCCGGGTAGTCCCAGCCGTAAACCATGGGCGCTAGGCGCTGTCCCCTAAGGGCAGTGCCCCAGCTAACGCGTTAAGCGCCCCGCCTGGGGAGTACGGGCGCAAGCCCGAAACTCAAAGGAATTGGCGGGGGCCCGCACAACCGGTGGAGCGTCTGGTTCAATTCGATGCTAACCGAATAACCTTACCCGGGCTTGACATGCCGGAGCCACCCAGGTGAAAACCTGGGACCTCTGCTCCACACGGAGCAGACTCCGGCACAGGCGGTGCATGGCCGTCGTCAGCTCGTGTCGTGAGATGTTGGGTTAAGTCCCGCAACGAGCGCAACCCCTGCCCTTAGTTGCCACTCCCATAGGGAGGGCACTCTAAGGGGACTGCCGGCGATAAGCCGGAGGAAGGTGGGGATGACGTCAGGTCAGTATGCCCCTCACGCCCGGGGCCACACAGGCGCTACAGTGGCCGGGACAATGGGATGCTACCCCGCAAGGGGATGCTAATCCCTCAAACCCGGTCATGGTGCGGATTGTGGGCTGAAACCCGCCCACATGAAGCCGGAATCGGTAGTAACGGGGAATCAGCGATGTCCCCGTGAATACGTTCTCGGGCCTTGCACACACCGCCCGTCACGCCACGGAAGTCAGTCCGGTCGGAAGTCCCCGAGGTAACCTCCCCCAGGAGGAGCCAGGGGCCGATGACCGGGCTGGCAACTGGGGCGAAGTCGTAACAAGGTAGCCGTAGGGGAACCTGCGGCTGGATCACCTCCTTTACTTAAGGAGTTCCCAAACTCCTATCACTGTCTATTCCCTCCCCATAACCACCTTCCCCCTATCCAGTTGCCAAGGGC
>JALWVW010000161.1 GCA_027079365.1 Campylobacteraceae bacterium
GCATCTACAGACAAAGCAGTCGCAGACAAAGCAGTCGCAGACAAAGCAGTCGCAGACAAAGCAGTCGCAGACAAAGCAGTCGCAGACAAAGCAGTCGCAGACAAAGCAGTCGCAGACAAAGCAGTCGTTGCAAATGTCCGTGCCGTCTTTGCAACGGCTGAAAATCGCTCTTTTTTAGCGCATGATGATGGCGCAACTAAGCGGGGGTTATCTCGCTCAAGCATAGATAGCACCACACATCTAAAATGGCAAGCAAACCCTTCAAGCAGGTATCTAACTTGGGATGATGCAGTTTCCTATTGTCGTTCACTCACCGCAGCTGGCGAGAGTGGCTGGCGAGTTCCTAGCTTACAAGAACTACAGACCCATAATGACTTGGGCAATAGAGGCGGAGGAAAGTACTGGAGCAGTACCCCATACCCCTATGATGCAACTTCAATGGCGTACTATATAGATTTTTCCACTGGATTTTCAGCAGACTATGGTAGCCGTGGCGTATATGAAAAATCAAACCACTATCATGTTCGCTGTATCAAAGGCGACAAACTCTCGAAAGGGACATTTAGCCGAGATAGTGCCAAAGAAGTTGTCACAGATGCAAGCACACATCTCATGTGGGAGGACGATAGCCATATCCAGCGTACTTCAGGGGTAGAAGATGCGATAGCCTATTGTGAAAACCTTAGCTTAGGTGGCTACACAGACTGGCACTTGCCAAATCTCAATGAGATATTTACCATAGCGGATAGAAGTCACTATGATGCGGCAGTTGATGGCACTTTTACTCATACTCTCTCAATCGGTGATAAGAATGGTGAGGGTGATTACCGTGCAGCCAATTACTGGACATCTACTTACTATGGGCAACACCCAGACAAAGCAGATGTGCATTATT
This sequence comes from Campylobacteraceae bacterium, assembly GCA_027079365.1. Lineage (GTDB taxonomy): Bacteria > Campylobacterota > Campylobacteria > Campylobacterales > Sulfurovaceae > JAAXPZ01. Next base: position 896 of record JALWVW010000161.1, read on the forward strand.
ATCGAACCTTTAATGAAAGAGATGGGGTAAGTCACAGATGTCGTCATCATATGGGTATGCATATGCGTTGTGTAAGAGATGTTAAGTAAGATTTATACCCTTTTTGGCTATTATCTTCTTAATTTAACATAGGACAATAGCCATGGGACAGACCATCACAGAAAAAATATTTAGCGAACATGTCGGACGCGAAGTCAAAGCGGGCGAAATCATCCGCTGCGATATCGATATGGTCATCGGAAATGATATCACCACCCCTATATCCATACGCGCATTTGAAGAGAGTGGCGCAGAGAAACTTGCCAACCCTGACGGTTTCGCACTTGTCATGGATCACTTCATCCCAGCCAAAGATATCGCCTCAGCAAACCAAGCCAAAATCAGCCGTGAATTTGCCTACAAACATGACTTGAACCTTTTCTTTGATGAAAAAGATATGGGTATCGAACATGCACTTTTACCTGAAAAAGGACTCGTGATCCCCGGTGATGTCATCATCGGCGCAGATTCTCACACCTGTACGCACGGAGCTTTGGGTGCATTTTCGACGGGTATGGGTTCTACAGACTTGGCTTTTGCGATGATTACGGGTGACAACTGGTTTCGTGTGCCAGAAGCTATCAAAGTCGTTTTTACGGGAAAACCGGGTAAACATATCTATGGAAAAGATTTGA
>JALWVW010000162.1 GCA_027079365.1 Campylobacteraceae bacterium
GGGATAGAAGTAAGCTCTGTATTGTACAGAGTGCCAAGGATATTTTGTCCATAGAGGAGAGTGGGGAGTTTAACGGTGTCTATTATGTGATCTCCAGAGTAGAGGATATGGATACACTTCATCTCAAGACTGCGGTAGAGGGAGTGGACGAGGTGATATTTGCTTTCCCCCCGAGTATTGCTACGGATACGATGATACTCTACATAGAGGACAAGCTGGAGGGCGCCCCTATGGTCTTTACCAAGATAGCCCAGGGCGTCCCTACTGGGGTTGAGCTAGAAAATATCGATATGATGTCGCTTTCAAGAGCTTTGGAATCAAGAGTCAGGATTTAGGACTCTGACTCCATACTCATTTTGTGGATATAGTTTTGCACAAATGTGCGTACCTCTGTATAGACAAATGAGTCCTTGTAGTCTTTGATCTTTCCGCCACTGGCATTAGGGTGTCCGCCACCATTTCCAATCTCGGCTGCCATGAGAGAGACATCAAGTTTGTCGTTGCTTCGCAGCGAGAAGTTACCGCGGTAGTTGACATCCATATAGAAATCCATATCCGGATTTTCCACCAGGAAAGTATTGCCGATAATAGAGGTGTTGCCTACATTATAGCCCAAGATACCCTTGTAGCCTTTGTAGCTGATCTCTAGCCGCTGTTTTTGTTGGGTGAGTAGTCGGGTGACATAGAAAGCGACAAGATTGTCTTTGGTATCGTTTTTCCCCTCGATAAAAAATCTTTTTTTGATCTGGTGCAGTGAATCGTCGAGGAGAATAGGGGCGTCCTTGGCATCGATCCTCTCTCTGCCTGCCTCTATCAGCGCATACTTGAATAGCCTGTCTTGTTCGGGAAACATGACACGGTTGATCTCTCTGGCGCCTGATATCATACCAAGCATCACCTTTCCATATCCAAACAGCGTATCTTGATCTAACCAGATATCTACAGCATTGATAGCCTTAGTGATTCTCGCATACTCTCCCTGGGCATCAAATTCATAGCTCTTCTGAAGCCAGTCATAGGTAATGAGCGTGGCAGAACGGCTGGTGTCTAGCAGATACCAGTCAAATCTTTCTGCTGCACTGGCACCGGTAGCGTGATGATCGAGCAGTTGAAGCATACCCCCCAATCGTGCCACTTCTTTTTCGATATAGTGCCCTTCTTTTGCCGTGAGATTTAAATCAGTAATGAGAATAAGAGGATCCAGTGTACTGTCAAGAAAAAGATCTCGCTCTAGTTGTGCTACAATCTCTTCCAGTCTGGCTCTTACTTCTGGCCCATAATTGGCATTATAGAAATGCGCCCGGCTAAACTGTTTGGAGCTGAGATATTGACAGCCATAGCCATCCAGGTCAATGTGTGAGAGGTGGTAGAGATGTTGCTTGGTCATGGTGTGTCTGCTTTCTTAATTAAAATAGAGGAGCGGAAAGAAATTCTAAAAGATGTCACTGAGCATAAGTCCATCCAGAAAGCCGTCTATCTTTCTCTGAAAGTTGGCCAGAAAAGGGGAGATAATACAGGTGCCTACTGCCCCGTTTGGACAGGTATCTGCATGCTCAAAACAGTTGAATACAGCAGGAGATTTCCCTTCTGCGGCATAGATGATACTGTTGACGCTGATCTCGGATATGTCCCTAGAGAGAATAAAACCACCAGCGGCACCTCTCCTGGAATCCAGGATATTTGCCTTTGCCAGACTCTGAAGAATCTTTGCAAGAAAACTTTTTGGGATATTGAGTTCTGTAGCAAGCTGTTCAGCACCGACAGGTTTGTCTGATTTTCGTATCGCATCAAGGGAGAGAAGGGCATATTCGCTGGCTCTTGTCAATAACATAAAAAATACCCTTTTAAAATAGTTGTAATATTGTATTAGGAGCATTTTACTCTAATTTATGTTATTTCTCCCTTGGGTTTAGATTTTTATATTTCTCTTAGTTTATTATGCTAATATTGCGCTCACAAAATACCAATCAGGAGGTCATTATGGCTTTGGATCAGGCGAAAAAACAAGAGATTGTCGCTAAATACGGACGCGGTGAGAACGATACTGGCTCAACAGAAGTACAGGTTGCACTTATTACTGAAAGAATTACTTATCTTACAGAACACTTGAAAACAAACAAAAAAGATCACTCTTCAAGACTGGGTTTGCTTAAGCTGGTAGGACAGAGAAGAAGACTGATGAGATATCTGAAAAATACAGATTTTGCAAGATACAATACGATTAAAGAGGCATTGGGTCTTAGAAACTAGTATACTGCCCCGTTCAGCCGCTTAGGCTGAACTGTTCCCTACTTTACCACATCCTCTTTACCACTCCACTACTTTTCCAGCGCTTTAGCTTCACCTAGTTTGCTGTTGTCGATATAGAGTACAATCCTCGTTCGCTTCTCTTCTTTGGCGCGAAGTAGATCATACTGTGCTTGCATTATCCGTTTCTTCTCTTCACTGACAGGTTCTCTGACAGATTTATAGCCTATGGCTTTGCCCTCTTTTATCATTGTCGACACACGGGCAAATACCCAATAGTATCCACCATCTTTTCTGAGATTTTTGACATATCCCTGCCACTCTCCTCCTGCTTTTATGGTCTGCCAGAGATCAGTAAAAGAGGATTTGGGCATATCAGGGTGTCGAATAATGTGATGTGGCTTTCCGATCAGTTCTTCTGCTTCGTAGCCTGAGATCCTGGCAAAGGTATCATTGACATAGGTGATGATACCGGCAAAATCCGTAAGCGAAATGATCTCTTCTTCGCGAGGAACCTCAGTTTCCCAAAACATATCAAAGGATGTATCCATATTGTTCACTCCTTGGTGTGGTGTACTATTGGCGTTTAACCTAATATTATTTCTCTTTATTATACCATGCTTTATATTGGATATTTTTGAGCAGAATCAAGGAAAAAATTACACTTGATATAGATTGACTCAAGTATGACTTGACAATAAATGACTCAATATGGTATGATACTGTTATTATCGACCAAAAGGAGTAGATATGAGTGACAAAGAAATAAGAGAAGAGTCCATGCCTGAATCCCAGACAGAAGGAAAAGAGGCGCAGGAGGATCTCAGTAGAGAAGATGAGCTGCAGCTGGCTCTAGATAAAGCAAAAGCAGAAACTGAAAAATATAAAGATCAATATATTCGAGTACATGCGGACTTTGAGAATAGCAAAAAGCGATTGGAAAGAGAGAAAGCAACGGCTGTTGCCTACTCCAACGAAGCATTTGCTAGAGATATGCTGGGCGTATTGGATTCACTGGAGAGTGCCATTGCCTCTACTGAGCAAATCGAGCACGAGGAGTGTGACGAAGCGATAGTGAAATTCCGTGAGGGGTTGAAGCTTACTTTTGACCAGACAGTGAACGTATTGAAGAAGCATGGTGTCGAAGAGGTCGTGCATGAAGGCGTATTTGATCCCAACTGTCATCAGGTATTGATGCAGGTAGAGAGCCAGGCGCATGAAAAAGACCATATTGTACAGGTCATGCAAAAAGGTTACACAATGAAAGACCGTGTTATACGACCTGCCATGGTCAGCACGGCGAAATAGCGAACAGTTTGATATCTTGAGGCGATTGCAACCCAGGTTGCATCAGAGTGAACAGGGTTCAAGTATAATAACAACAACAAAAACAGACAGGAGAAAACAATGAGCAAGCCAATAGGAATAGATTTAGGAACAACCAATTCAGCAGTAGCTGTATATGAAAATGGAGAAGCGAAGATCATTGCCAACAAAGAGGGGAAAAACACAACCCCTTCAGTCGTGGCATTCACAGACAAGGGAGAGGTGCTGGTCGGTGAGGCTGCCAAGCGTCAGATGGTTACAAATCCCGAAAAAACAGTCTACTCTATTAAGAGAATCATGGGCTTGATGTGCGAAGAAGAGAAGGCAAAAGAAGCCAAAGAGAGACTGCCTTATCATGTCATAGACAAAGGAGGCGCCTGTGCGATCGAGATCGACGGCAAGACCTATACGCCGCAGGAAATCTCAGCCAAGATTCTGATGAAGCTTAAAGAAGATGCTGAGTCCTATCTAGGCAGCACTGTAACAGATGCAGTTATTACTGTGCCTGCATACTTTAACGATGCACAGAGAAAAGCGACCAAAGAGGCCGGTGTAATCGCAGGGCTCAATGTGCTGCGCATCATCAATGAGCCGACTTCAGCAGCTCTGGCCTACGGTATGGACAAAAAAGACAGTGAAAATATCGCTGTATATGACCTGGGTGGCGGTACTTTCGATGTGACGATCCTGGAGACAGGTGATGGTGTGGTCGAGGTATTATCTACTGGTGGTGATGCCTTCCTTGGTGGAGATGACTTTGACAATAGAGTGGTAGATTTCCTTGCAAATGAGTTCAAAAGCACCAGTGGTATCGATATCAAAACAGATATCATGGCCTTACAGAGACTGAAAGAAGCAGCAGAAAATGCTAAAAAAGAGCTCTCAGCTGCTACAGAGACAGAAGTGAATCTGCCATTCATCACTGCCGATGCGACAGGACCCAAGCACCTGGTCATCAAGCTTACCCGTGCGAAGTTCGAATCACTGGTAGAAGATCTGGTAGAAAAAACGATTGCCAAGGTAGGAGAGGTACTCAAAGAGTCCGGACTTGCCAAAAGTGACATCAAAGAGGTGATCATGGTCGGAGGTTCTACCCGTGTACCGTTGGTGCAGGAGAAGCTCAAAGCTTTCTTTGGTAAAGATCTGAACAATTCAGTGAATCCTGACGAAGTAGTAGCAGCGGGTGCTGCGATCCAGGGTGGTGTGCTTGTAGGAGATGTCAAAGATGTCCTTCTGCTGGATGTCACACCACTGAGTTTAGGTATCGAGACACTGGGTGGCGTCACTACCCATGTCATCGAAAAGGGCACGACGATCCCTGCGAAGAAGTCACAGGTATTCTCTACAGCCGAAGACAATCAGCCAGCAGTCAGTATACATGTTGTGCAGGGAGAAAGAGAGTTTGCCAAGGACAACAAGTCTCTAGGGATGTTTGAGCTTAGAGATATCCCGGCAGCCCCTAGAGGCGTGCCGCAGATCGAAGTCACCTTTGATATCGATGCCAATGGTATTTTGACAGTTGGTGCCGAGGACAAATCTACTGGAAAGTCACAAGAGATCAAGATCACTGGTTCGTCAGGGCTCAGTGATGACGAGATCGAAAAGATGGTGCAGGACGCAGAAGCCAACAAGGCAGCCGATGAGGCCAGAAAAGCAATCGTAGAGGCCAAAAACCAAGGGGATGCCCTAGCACACCAGACCAAAAAGACGATTGCGGAGCTGGGTGACAAGCTTGATAGTGGACTTAAAGCAGAGGCCGAGAAAGCCATAGGGGCACTTGAAGCAGTGCTCAAAGACGAAAATGCTACCAAAGAGGCGATTGAAGAAAAGATCAATGCCCTAAATACAGTCAACCAGAAGTTGGCTGAGCAGGCAGCCGCTGCGCAGCAATCCAACGGAGAAAAAGCACAGGCCAAACCAGAAGATGACGATGTCATCGATGCAGAAGTAGAATAATCCACTTCTACTGAAGGGAGAGCAATCTCTCCCTATCTCTTCCCGATTTCCTTTCCTCCTCTTTAATGCTAAACTCCAACAATTATGATATAATAATCACTGAATTTTAACTATAGGTAAGGGTTGAGGCAATGTTGTAATGCGTGTATCATAGTCTTGGTGGGGGATAGTATGAAATTTGAGAATCTTCTTAGTAGTGGATATAATTTTTCAAAAAATGAGTATAGTGAAGAGTTGGGCTATATTCTATTTAATTCCATGCTGCTTTTTAATCTACTTTTACTTGTGTCTGCTACGGTATTGCGTCTTTATGAAAGCAACTACTATCAAGCACTCTTTGACACATTCTATATTATTGTATCTGTCGCAGCATTTGTCGTGGCACGTCTTTCTAGGGCCTATTTTGTGATGACTTTCTATATGCTTGTATTGGTATCTTATCTGCTTATCACTTTTTCTTTTGCTAGAGGAAATAATCCTGTTGGGGGTATAGGTTGGTACTTTATACTTCTGATGACAGTGGTTTTTATCCGGGGATACAAAGAGGGTATGGTTTTCTTTTTGATTTCTGTATTTACTGTCATGGGTGCAGGGATATATGCAGGCTATTCTTTGGTACAAAATTTTATCGGAATTATGCCTTTTGTGGTTGCCTATTTTTTTATTCGTTTTTATGAAAAAAGAAATACAAGCTTCAGAAATATTATAGAAGCACAAAAAAATCTCTACGCCTATCAGGCTAGACATGACAAGCTTACCAATATGCCCAACAGAGAATTCTTTTTTGAGCAGTTTGATAGGATATTGGAAGCAAAACAAAGCTGCGAAGAGAGGATGGCCATACTGTTTATTGATATTGACAACTTCAAAGCGGTGAACGATACCTACGGGCACCAGGTGGGTGACGAAGTGCTGATAGAGACAAGTAGGCGTCTCAAGGTGGAGCTTAGTGAGGGGGATTTACTAGCGAGATTTGGGGGAGATGAGTTTGTCATTTTGGTTAAGGACATGGAAAGTCTTGAGGGAATGTTATCTAGGTTTTCTGCCACTATGCAGGAGCCGATAGTGACCCAAGCCAAAGCACTCACTGTTACTTTTAGTATGGGTGTTGCTTTGTGTCCCGATCATGGCAATACAGAAACAGAACTCTTGGGCTATGCGGATGAGGCGATGTATAAAGAAAAAAAAGAGAAACAGCGATCTCTTTCGTAAGCTTTTCAGCTTCCGAAGAGTGCCCTGTGTTCGATTTTGCTACAGTGATTCTGCACCACTTTCATGCCAGCATCTTTGGCTTTTTGGGCTGCGGCATTGTTGACCAGTCCGAGCTGCCCCCAAAATACCTTGATATCTCCGCGTGCAATGCAGGCATCAGCTATGGCATCAAAGGCGGCAGGTTTGCGGAAAATGTCTACCATATCGACCTCAAAGGGGATCTCTGCCAGTGAACGATAGACCTTCTCTCCGAGGATCGCCTCCTCCTTTGGGTAGACTGGGACGATTTTGTATCCGGCATTTTGCAGGTATTTGGCTACCATATGGCTGGCCTTGCTCTCATTGGGGGAAAGTCCCAGGATGGCGATGGTCTTGACAGACTCAAAGATCTCCCTCATCTCTTCGGGGTTGCTATTGACAGTGGGGAATTCACACTCCATTGTTTATCCTTCTTTTTGATATAATATTCGCTTAGTGCGGTAATAGCGCCAATATCATAGCTAGGAAACAATTAATGTTGGATTTAAATGCAGTCAAAAAAGCACAAAAGCGTGTCTCTGAAGTCGTACATAAAACACCATTCTCTTATGCTCCACTGCTGAGTGAGATCAGTGGGTACGAGGTCTATCTCAAAAAAGAGAATCTTCAGAGAACGGGTGCCTTCAAGCTCAGGGGTGCTTTTAATAAGATCGCCACACTGGTAGAACAGGGCGACACCAAGGGTGTAGTGGCTGCCAGCGCGGGTAATCATGCCCAGGGGGTGGCGTTTGCTGCCAAACATTTCGGTATTGATGCGACGATTGTCATGCCTGACTCTACTCCATTGACCAAAGTAATGGGCGTCAAGGAGTTGGGTGCCGAGGTGATCCTGCATGGCCTCAACTATGATGAGGCATACGCCTATGCCAAAGCGTACACCAAAAAGCAGGGAAAAAGCTTCGTCCATCCTTTTGAGGACGAGAAGGTGATGGCAGGACAGGGGACTGTAGCACTGGAAATGTTGGAGGAGGTGCCGGATCTGGATGTAATCCTTGTACCCGTAGGTGGTGGTGGACTGATCTCTGGTATCGCTACGGCTGCCAAGGCTCTGAAGCCCTCTGTTCAGGTTATCGGCATCGCCTCAGCAGGCGCACCGGCGATGAAGCAGTCCTATGATGCAGGCAGCCCTATAGACAGCACCAGTGTACGCACGATTGCAGACGGTATTGCAGTGCGAGACACCTCTCCTGTAACACTCAAATATATAGAGAAGTCTGTAGATGCGCTGGAGCTGGTAGGTGAGGGAGAGATTGCAAATGCGATCCTCTTTTTGCTGGAAAAGCAGAAACTGTTGGTGGAGGGTGCTGGCTCAGTAGGTGTGGCAGCACTGCTGCACAAGAAACTTTCTCTTCCTAGGAGAAGTAAAGTAGGTGTGGTACTCAGTGGTGGTAACATCGATGTGACGATGCTCTCGCTGATTATCGAAAAAGGTCTGGTAAAATCAGCCAGAAAAATGAAGCTGGTTGTGATCCTCATAGACAAGCCAGGCTCACTGCAGGCCTTTACTCAGACGCTGATCAATACCGGTGCCAATATTGTGCAGATAGGCTATGATAGAACTTCTACGGATCTGGAATTTGGTGATGCGCATGTTTCCGTGGACATAGAGACCAAAGGGGAGGAGCATCAAGAGGAGATACGACAGGCATTGCGTGATGGTGGTTTCTCTTTCAAAGAAGAGCATTGATATTGGGATTTTATAGGTACCCTTTATGTTTGAGTAGCTTGGGCTGCTCACTATGCTGATCTTTTAGGAGTTTAATGAGCTCTTTTTTCAAGTGCTTGTCGGTACTCTCGCTGGCAAGTATCTCCATGGTTTTTTGGATGCGCTCATGTTGCTGTTGGCTTGCCAGCATGTACTCTTTGTGGCGTAGCTTGTCTTCGTGGAGTGTGCGCTTAAGTGTTTGATTATGTCGATGAATGCTATAGCCAAGTAATATGATCAGAATCAAAGCGATCACAGCAGCGATCAGGTATTGCTGGTGGAGCGCAGAGCGATCTCTCTGGATGATGATGGCTGTCTGCTGTCGCTCTTTTTCTACAGCAATCTTTCGCTGGTTTTCTACAGCAGCGATCATCTCCCTGGTACGGTCAGCACTTTTGCTTTTTTCCAGTGCCAGCTGTTGGAGTTTGGTCTCTTTTTGGGCAGTGATGGTGGCGAGTGCTTCTTGGTGCTTGGCCTGCATAGCCGTCAGGGCAATATTTGCTTCGATCCTGGTGATGGGCTTTGTTATGGGTTGGGTCGTAGGCTTTTGTCCCATTAGATAGGCCGTCTTGCTACCATTTTGGCTATTGTCGCACCCTATGAGCAACAGAACCAGTACGACCATGATCACCTGTGTAGTTCGCACAATAATACTCCTTATTCTCTGCGGTATTGTACCAAAAGAGTCCTTGTCTAATTATTTTTTGCTATAATCTTGGACTATATTTTACTCGAGGCTTTTGGTCTCGGAACGGAGTTCCTGTCATGAAAATGAGCGGTGCACAGATGATTTGTGAAGCGATTATTGCCGAGGATGTCAAGACGATATTTGGCTACCCCGGTGGCGCAATCATGAATGTCTATGATGAGATTTACAAGCAGAAGAAATTTGAGCATATATTGACACGCCATGAGCAGGCAGCTGTCCATGCAGCCGACGGCTACGCCAGAGCATCAGGTAAGGTCGGGGTGGCGATGGTCACCTCAGGACCTGGCTTTACCAATGCGGTCACAGGTATCGCTACAGCCTACACGGACTCCATTCCACTCGTGGTCATTTCCGGACAGGTACCACTCTCTCTGATCGGTACAGATGGATTTCAGGAGATTGATGCGGTGGGTATCTCTCGCTCCTGTACCAAGCACAACTACTTAGTACGCTCATTAGAAGAGCTGCCTCGTGTACTCAAAGAGGCCTTTTATATCGCTAGAAGTGGGCGACCTGGTCCGGTATTGGTAGATGTACCCAAAGATATTACCGGCGAGATAGGGGAGTTTGTCTATCCGTCAGAGGTCAATCTGCCAAGCTATAAGCCCAATTACAAAGGCAACAACCGACAGATACAAAAAGCTGCCAAAGCGATCCTCGAGGCGAAGAAGCCACTGCTCTATATCGGTGGCGGTGCCGTACTGAGTGGTGCAGCACAGATCGTCAGAGAACTTGCAGAGATGACACAGATACCGGCGGTAGAGACGCTGATGTCTAGAGGTGTCATGGGTGCCAAAAACCCCCTACTGCTGGGAATGCTGGGGATGCATGGCAACTATGCCTCCAATATGGCGATGAGTGAAACCGATCTGGTGATCTCCCTGGGTGCACGATTTGATGACAGGGTGACAGGGAAGCTTAGTGAGTTTGCCAAATATGCAGATGTGATCCATGTAGATATCGATCCTGCCAATATCGCTAAATTGGTTGATGTGGACTATCCGATTGTGGGTGATATCAAGACTGTGATAGAGAAGCTGATTCCTTTGCTTAAGAATGAGGTAAAGACAGAACGCTACCAAGTCTGGAGAGATATACTCAACCGATACAACGAGCTGCATCCACTGCTCTATAACGACAGTGATGAGGTAATAAAGCCGCAGTGGGCGATTGAGCGGCTCGGTGAGTTGGTTGGAGAGCAGGCGATCATCACTTCGGATGTAGGTCAGCACCAGATGTGGGCAGCACAGTTTTATCCCTTTGACAGACCCAATCAGTGGATCAACTCCGGTGGACTGGGAACGATGGGCTTTGGGTTTCCTGCAGCATTGGGTGCCAAGAAAGCAGTGCCTGAGAAGACAGTGATCAACATCACCGGAGATGGTTCGATCCTTATGAATGTACAGGAGCTTGTTACCGCAGCAGAACACAAGATTCCGGTGATCAATGTGATCTTGAATAATCATTTCCTGGGGATGGTGAGACAGTGGCAGACCTTTTTCTATGATAAGCGCTACTCTGAGACAGATCTAAGCTATCAGCCCAACTGGAAGATGCTTGCGGAAGCCTGTGGAGGTATTGGCTATGATGTGACCACAAAAGAAGAGTTTGATGCGGCGATCAAAGATGCCATCGTACAGGATAAGGTAGCTTTTGTCAATGTAGCTATAGCAAGACTGGAAAATGTCCTGCCTATGGTACCCTCGGGCGGGGCACTCTATAATATGTTGCTAGAGCACAAGGAGGAGAAGTAATGGAAGCAGTAAGAAGAGTCATCTCTGTCGTGGTCTTGAATGAAGCCCAGGTACTTGCCAGAGTCTCCGGATTGTTTGCCGCCAGAGGGTACAATATCGAGTCTCTGACGGTAGCCCCTATGCCTGATACCGATATGTCACACATCACGATCGTGACCAAAGGCAACAAGCGGGTCATAGAGCAGATTACCAAGCAGTTGCACAAGCTGATCCCTACTTTCAAGGTCATTGAGCATGAAGAGATGGTAGAAAAAGAGATGGTGTTGATCAAATTTCCGATCGAGCAGAGCCTGAGTGATATTCAGGTACTCTGCGAGGCCTACAATGGTGGTATTGTCAATGTAGGGGAAAATATGGTGATTGGTATGGTGACAGATGAGCCGGTGCGTGTCAAACACTTCATCGAAGCAGCCAAGCGCTACAGTCCTATGGAGATCGTTCGTGGCGGTGTAGTCGCTATCGAAAGGTAATTTGGTTCTTCCGTAGGGTGTGGTTGCTACTACACCTTTAAGTAGGATGAGGCAGTAAAACTTTATTTTTTATGCACATGTAAAGGTGTGGCGGCAACCGCACCCTACGAATATAAGGAATTATATGACTTATAAACTCTCCCAAATCACGAAAGAACTCACCGTAGATTTTAATGGAAATGACATTGATATAGATGGCATTCATACACTAAGAGAGGCTACCGCTTCGCAGCTTTCCTTTTTTGTAGATGCCAAATATGCTTCGGAGCTTCCTCATACAAAAGCCGCGGCTGTGTTTATTGACGAGGAGCATGCAGGGTTGTTGCCAGCTACGACTATCGCACTTGTTACCGATGAGGTGTACCTGAAGCTTGCCCTTGCCTCAAAGTTTTTTGCCTACAAGGTTGATACTTATGCAGGGGGCATTGACGAGGGTTCGGATTGTGACATAGACCCGCAAGCGGTGTTTGGGAGAGATGTTATACTGGGTGACAATGTAACCATCATGGCCGGAGTGTATGTGGGTGACAATGTTACTATTGGCTCCAATACATGTATTCACCCCAATGTCACGCTCTACCATGGCACGCATATTGGCGAGAACTGTATCATTCATGCTGGTGCAGTGGTAGGGAGTGACGGTTATGGGTTTGCACACACCGAGCAGGGCAAACACATCAAAATTTATCAAAACGGTCATGTAGAGATCGGCGACAATGTAGAAATTGGTGCCAACAGTACCGTCGATAGAGCTACTTTTGGTGCGACAGTGATCGGATCAGGCACTAAAATAGACAATCTGGTACAGGTAGCACACAACTGTGAGCTGGGGGAGGATTGCCTATTGGTCTGCCAAACAGCCCTGGCAGGCTCTACTGTGTTGGAAGATGGTGTAATCATGGGCGGACAGAGTGGAGCGACAGGGCATCTGCGCATCGGTAAGGATGCGGTGATTGCTTCGAGGGCTGGTGTGACCAAATCGCTGCCTGGAGCCAAAGTCTATGGCGGCTTCCCTGCCATAGAGCAGAAGCTCTGGCTCAAGATGCAGGCAGTACTGCTGCGTCTTATTAAGAAAAAATAAGGAACAAGATTGTCCATACGAGAAATGATAGAGGCCTTGCTAGAAGAGCGGATACTGGTCATCGATGGTGCGACAGGCACACAGATACAGAATCTAGAGATTCCCGATGCCGCCTGGCTGGATGAGGCAGGAGCAGAGCAGGAGGGCTGCAACGAGCTTCTCAATGCCACTGCACCAGAACTGATGCACTCGATACATCATGCCTATGCGACCGCAGGGGCTGATCTGATCAAGACCAACACCTTTGGTACTATGCCTTGGGTACTGGATGAGTATGGTATGGGAGAGCGCTGCTATGAGCTTTCCAAGAAAGGTGCGCAGATCGTCAAGGAGGTCTGTGAAGTATTCGCCACGCCTGAAAAGCCTAGATTTGTATTGGGTTCTATCGGGCCGGGTACCAAGCTGCCCTCACTGGGACATATCCACTATGATGAGATGTTTGAAGGGTATAAACAGACAGCACTGGGGCTGATTGATGGTGGGTGTGATATCTTTATGCTTGAGACCTGTCAAGACCCTCTGCAGATCAAAGCAGCACTACATGGGTGTGAAGCTGCCTCTGCGGAGCGTCAGGTAGAGATACCGATCATGGTCTCTGTCACGATAGAGCTCAGTGGCAGTATGCTGATTGGTACGGATGCGACCACCATCGTAACCATATTGGAGCCCTTTGATATCCTTTCTTTAGGGCTTAACTGTGGAACCGGCCCCGATCAGGCCAAAAAGCATCTCAAAGTACTCTCGGAGCTTTGTGCTATCCCACTCTCTATGCATGCCAATGCCGGTCTGCCCCAAAACAAAGGCGGCTATACCTATTATCCCATGGGACCTGAGGAGTTTACTGCCAAGCAGCTGGAGTTTACTGCATTTGATGGAGTGAGCTTTCTGGGAGGATGCTGCGGGACTACGCCCCAGCATATCCATGCACTGCAAAAAGCAGTAGGTAAGATCAAACCCAAAAAGCCTACAGGTCACATCGAACCCAGTATTGCGTCGCTTTTCAATACTACGGCACTCTTTCAAGAGCCTGCCCCTTTGCTTATCGGAGAGCGTTCCAACTCTACGGGTTCAAAAGCCTTTAGAGAGCTGATTCTCGCAAGCGATTATGAAGGGACACTTACGGTAGGACAGGCACAAGTACGCGATGGAGCACACTGTCTGGATGTCAATGTGGAGTTTGCCGGGCGTGATGGCGCCAAAGACATGAAGGCAATCATGGAGCTATACAATCAGAAAATTCCCCTCCCACTCATGCCTGATGCCACACGGGTACACACGATGGAAGAGGGGCTCAAGTGTATCGGAGGCAAGCCGATCATCAACTCTGTCAACCTTGAAGATGGGGAAGAGAAGTTCCATGCTATCTGTAAACTTGCCAAGAAGTACGGCACGGCGCTGGTCTGCCTGACCATTGATGAGGTAGGTATGGCAAAGACCACAGAGGAGAAAGTAACCCAAGCAGAGCGTATGTATGATATGGCTGTCAATGGGCATGGGATAGACCCGAGAAATCTTGTCTTTGATATGCTGACCTTTACCGTGGGTTCGGGAGATGAAGAATATCGTGATGCTGCGATTCAGACGCTCGAAGCGATCAGAGAACTTCACATCCGACATCCCGAAGTAGGGTCGACTTTGGGACTCTCCAACATCTCATTTGGACTAGATGTCCATGCAAGACGCTTCTTGAACTCAGTTTTTTTGCACCACTGCCTCAAAGCAGGGCTGACAACCGTGATCATCAATGTCAAACATATCGTACCGTTGTCTAAGATGAGCGATGCAGACCGTGAGATCTGTGAGGAGCTACTTTTTCATCCTGATGACCAGTCACTCTTCAAGTTTATAGAGCACTTCTCCGATGTCAAGATAGAGGATGAGGGGGCAGATGAGGCCTACACGGCACTCTCTAGTGAGGAGAAAATCAAAAAGCTTCTCATGGATGGAGACAAGGAGCGCATGATCCCCTTGGTCGAGGAGGCACGCTACGAGATACATCCCGACAGAATCGTCAATGAGATCCTGATCGATGCGATGAAGGTGGTCGGTGAGCTCTTCGGCTCTGGGCAGATGCAGCTGCCGTTTGTCCTGCAGTCTGCTGAGACGATGAAGGCGACTGTGGACTATCTCAATCCCTATCTCACCAAGCAGGAGAAGGAGACCGATACCACACTGGTCATCGGTACAGTCAAAGGCGATGTGCATGATGTAGGCAAGAACCTCGTCGATATCATCCTGAGTAACAATGGCTTCAAGGTGGTAAATATCGGAATCAAATGTGACCTAGAGCAGTACCTGGAAGTAGCAGAGCGTCAGAGTATCCAAGCGATAGGTATGAGTGGTCTGCTGGTCAAATCCACAGCCGTGATGCGTGACAACCTCGAAGAGATGGCAAAGCAGGGGATCACAACACCTGTACTGCTGGGCGGTGCAGCACTGACCCGTGATTTTGTCGATGATTTTTGTCGTCCGATCTATGAAGGACCGATCTTTTACTGTCGGGATGCCTTTGACGGGGTGATTGCCATGAGTCGGATCGAGAAGTACAATGAAGATCCCAGCCAGCCACTTGATACCCGTTTGGCAGGAGATATGAAAGAGCGGGTAGTCAAGGAGACCAAGGAAGTAATCATCCCTCCCTTTGATCAGATCAAGATGCCTGAAGGCGAGGTAGCGATCCCTACACCACCATTTTGGGGTCGCAGGGTACTTCAGAAGGAGCAGCTGGATCTGGAGATGGTCTTTGACTGGGTCAACCAGAAGTCTGTCATCAAGATGCACTGGGGCTACAAAAAAGGCAAGATGGAGAAAGCAGCCTATGAGCAACTGCTAGAAGAGAAGGTCTATCCTGCCTACGAACGGCTCAAAAGAGAGTTTTTGGACAAGGGGCTTTTTGATCCGACGATTCTCTATGGCTATTATCCTGTCAGGAGTAACGATCAGGAGTTACTGCTCTTTGATGAGAGTGAGGGGTGGAATGTCGATGCCAATGCCAACCGAGAGCCTTTTGCTGATGTGCAGGGCAGGGCAAGCCATACTTTTAGCTTCCCCAGACAGCGACGCAAGCCACACAGGGCACTGAGCGACTTTTTCCAGCACGACCGCCATGATGTGATCGCACTGACCTGTGTGAGTGCCGGTGCCAAATTCTCCGCCTACGAAAAAGAGCTCTACGATGCTGGTAAGTACCTAGAGTACAATATGGTACACGGCTTCTCCGTAGAGCTGGCAGAAGCCCTAGCAGAAGTAGCCCACAAGCAGATACGCATGGATCTGGGTATCTTGCGAGAGGATGAAGGTGGTACGCTGAGAGATGTTAGGATGCGCCGCTATCAGGGGGCAAGATACAGCTTCGGCTATGCTGCTTGTCCGGATTTGGAACAGAGTCGTATTATCTTTGACCTACTCAAGCCTGAGGAGTTTGGCATAGAGCTGAGTGAGACCTTTCAGATACATCCTGAGCAGAGTACTACGGCTTTGGTGGTGCATCATAGTAAGGCTAGTTATTATGCGGTTTAGCATGGAACAAATATTCAGAGATATAAATACTTTATTGCAATGGAGTAAATTAAAAGCATTGCAACAAAACAAATTAGTTAAAACATCGTATATATGGATTCTAATAGTACCGTTTTTATCGAAGTTTTTTTCTAAAATATCTGATAACTTAGTTTTCAATATTCAAGGAAAGGTATATGAACTAGATTTAATATTACCTTTTTCATGGAAGATTTTTTTTATTTCAGCATTATTGTTTACTTTTGCAAATATGTTATTTTATTTATTCGCACCAAGAATTGTTAAGGAATATGAAGGTTATGGTGACTTTGAAGCACAAGGAAAAACTTATAAAAAATTAGAGGACTATTTCTCTAGTCACGAACATAGTAAAAGTATGGGAAGGATATATTGCAATGAGGGTGAAAAACCATTAGATGAGTTATTTTGGGAGATATATGAAGATAGAGATAAAAATACCCATAGTCTAGTTAGGTATTTCGCTTCACTATTGTATCTAATAGGTCTTGTTTTGTCAGGTTATATTTTCATACAGAGTATATGGTGGGTTATTTCAAGTTGGCTTTAATTTCAAATCACACTCATTAGGCGTAGGGTGTTGTCCCATGACAACACCCTGAATAGATATGTAATTATTTTGTGTATGTATAAATGTATTGATGGTTCAAATTATTGGTGTTGTACCCTTGCAAAAGAGCGTAGGTCGGGGTGCCCTCACCCCGACACCAATCTGCACACAATCAGAATGCAAACCATCATCATAATATAAATCGAATACTGAATATCGATTTTGTATGTCATTCAAATCCAACCGTCGGGGTGAGGGCACCCCGACCTACAGGAGATTCCCATAATCCAAATCCCCCCTCCATCTAGGGTGATGAAAATGCAGCCGATGGTCGCAGGAGGTGGAGACGACGGAGGTGTCTAGCGTGATGGTGCCGATCTCCTGCCATGCTTTTTTGCCTTCTTCGTCTTTCTTGTTGGCTACAGAGATAGTGAAGATCAGTGGATGCTTGGGGGCGATGCGTAGCTCATCACGAAAATCTTTGGCATCAACTGTCTGTCCTTTTTTGGCTTCTACTTTCATCCATCTAGGGGTGAGGATGTGAGATCGGTTTTTCTCTCCCAGCTCTGAGATCTCGTAGAGTTGTCTGATGCCGGGATGCTGGTCTGCTTTGGTAAAGGCATGGGTGAGTTCTAGTATATACAATGCATTTTTGAGTACCTGACTGGTAATGCTGGCTGGAGGCTCGTTGGTCAGGGCGACATCGGTGTAGTGCGCCGCATCAGTACCTCCCAGATCATCTATGAGGAAGAAGTTTGCACTGTTTTCACGATTGACCTGACGGGGATTGAGCGAGGGGAAGAGCTTGCCGGCAAAACCAAATGAGCGTATCTCGCCACTGTGTGTATTGGACAGAGCAGAGGATGCCCGTACGATGATGCGTGCTTTGCTGCGCTTTTTGAAATACCCACTGTACCTGTTTTCCTTGTAGATCTCCCATGTGCCCTTGAGGCAGATACCATTGGGGTGCGCCAACTTGTCAAAAGGATGGAGTATATCGGCATGTGCATCCAGCGTACGCTGAGAATCTTTCAGGATGATATTTTTACCCCGAGAAACCAACTTCCCCCAAGATACCGTCTCTTGGGGTAGTGTACTCAAAGGATCCGACGCTACCTGCATCCAGACATCTTGAAAACTGTTTTCGGTTGATTGTTTGACGGGGGTGATTTTTTTGGTATGCGCCAAGGTGGCTTGATTTCCCTTTGCTGTCGTACTGCAAGAGGAGAGGTGAAGTAGGATAAATATGAGGAATAATAGTTTCAAATGTGCTCCCTGTCTTACAGTTTTGTTTTTCAGTATAGCGAAATTAGATTTTAGTGCCAGAGTGATCAAGCCTATGCTTAAAATAGGATGGGACTTATATGCATAATTTGACAACAGGAATTAAATCGGATATACTATATCCGAATTCATACCAAAGGAGTATTTTATGAATAGAAGAACCGCACTTAAGGCAACACTGCTTACGGCACTGTCAACCATCATGGCACAGGCCTATGACAAGAAACTCATCGTAAACACCGCAGAGATCAAGATGAAAGACCCTGCCAATCCTACCAAGGGTGAGCTTAAGCATACACCAGAGATCAAACTGGGAGACAAGGATGCAAAGGGATATACCTTGGTAGAGGTCAATATCGGTCAGCAGGGGATCATCCATCCCAGTACTGCCAAACACTGGATCTATGAGATAGAACTGTTTGCTGATGGACATAAGGTCTCTAGCGTCTCGCTGGAGCCAGAGACCTCTAGAGGCTACCTTGCTGCAAGAGTCAATCTGGAGCAAGTCAAAGAGCTCACTGCCAACTCCAAATGCAACCTGCATGGTACATATACTG
>JALWVW010000163.1 GCA_027079365.1 Campylobacteraceae bacterium
GCCCTCTGTTTCTGGCCTTCTCTTCAGGTACAATGATAGAGAGTGAGTCCACTACATCTCCTGCCACACGGATATCCAGCTTGACTAGATTGCCTGGCCTGAATCCTATAGGATCATAGTCAAAACTGGCATAGCCTTTGGTAATGGATTTGAGTTTGTCATAGAAATCCAAAACAATCTCATTCATCGGAATATCATACTCCAGCAGTACCCGGGTCTCATTGAGGTAGTCCATTTTGATCTGAATACCCCTGCGGTCATTGAGCAGTTTGATGAGATTACCGACGAATTCCTGCGGTGTCAGGATCGTCGCCTTGACATACGGCTCATAGATCGTATCAATCTTTTGCGGCTCTGGCAGCTCAGAAGGGTTTTGTATCTCTACCTCCTGGCCATCTGTCTGCTTGACCCTGTAGACCACTGTGGGTGCAGTGGCGATCAGCTCGAGGTTGAACTCTCGCTCCAGACGCTCTTTGACCACCTCCATATGCAGCATCCCCAAAAAGCCTGTACGAAAGCCTGACCCCAGTGCCATAGAGCTCTCAGGCTCGAAACTCAAAGAAGAGTCATTGAGTTTGAGTTTATTCAAGGCATCTCTGAGCTCTTCAAACTTGTCTGTTTCGATCGGGTAGATCCCCGCGAAAACAAAGGGTTTGGCTGGTTCAAAACCCCCGATTGGCTCTGCGGTAGGATGCTTCGCATCCGTGATCGTATCTCCCACCTGTAGGGTATCCACAGTCTTAAGACCCATGACCACGATACCGATCTCGCCAGTACGAATCTCCTCGGTCTTAACCGGGGCAATAGGATTGGGATACATGAGATTAAGCACCTGGTTCTCATCTTTGGCACCCATGACTTTGAGCATCTGCCCTTTGCGGATACTGCCGTCAAAGACCCGTACCAGCGCCAGTGCACCCAGATAGTTGTCAAACCAGCTGTCATAGATCAGTGCTTTGGTAGGAGCACTGCTGTCTCCTACAGGTGCCGGTACTTTCTCTACGATCGTATCGATGAGATCCTTGACCCCAAGCCCTGTTTTGGCAGAGACTAGGTTGTGCTCGGTTGCATCGATACCAATCGCCTCCTCCAGTTCTGCAAGTACTCTGTCCGGATCAGCAGCGGGCAGATCGATCTTGTTCACCACAGGAAGGAGTTCCAGATCATTCTCTATAGCGATATAGACATTGGCGATCGTCTGTGCCTCCACACCCTGAGCCGCATCCACGATGAGAAGTGCGCCGTCACTCGATGCTAGAGAACGGCTTACTTCATAGGAGAAATCCACATGACCCGGAGTATCAATAAGGTTGAGGATATAGTGCTCCCCATCTTTGAGATAATCCAGTCGTACTGACTGAGCCTTGATCGTAATGCCACGCTCTTTTTCGATATCCATGGTGTCCATGACCTGTGCGGACATCTGTCTATCTGTGACTGCACCACACTCCTGTATGATACGATCAGCCAGTGTGGACTTACCATGGTCAATATGTGCGATGATAGAAAAATTTCTAATATTCTCCTGTGGTACTTTCTTTGCCATCTAATTCCT
>JALWVW010000164.1 GCA_027079365.1 Campylobacteraceae bacterium
AAAATACAAGTGAATACTCTTCTTCTCCTTGTTACCTAGCGTGATCTGCTTCTGTGTTTTCATATCGTTGTAGGTAGCCTGGATCAAAAAGTCCCCAGTCGGCAAGACTCGTGCACACGCCTTGCTCTTGGTTGGGACACACCAGGCGATCTCGTCACTCATGTTGGATCTACCCTCAAGTACAGGATAGATGTGCACCGAACTTTTGACCTTGGAGCCGCCCTGCTCTTCGGCGGTATCGATGGTGACTTTGCCGCTCTTGAGCTGGATGATGACAGGGTTGTTCTTTTTGGATTTGAGGGCGATGTCTCCCTCTACCTTCTGTACTTCTGAAGTACGGTTATAGGTGGCTTTGATATGTACTTTTCCCACCTTGGCTGGGATTCTTGGGCTCTCCGCACTACCACTATAGAGCGCTTTCCCTCCTTGTGTGACTTCCCACTGCATCCCAGATACATTGAGTCCGGCAGGAGACATCTGATATCTTGCGATGAGTTCCAAGGTGGTATTTTTGAGCATTATGGATTTTGGCTTGGGTTTTGGTTTTGGTTTTTCCACTTTTTTGGCAATCACCTTGATAGCCTTATTAAGGGCTGCGGCATTTTTGGCAGAGAAGTACTCTCCACCAGTCGCCCTAGCGACACAGGCAAGCTGCTTGTCAGTGTTTGCATCTACATTGAAGCCTACCACATGGGCGACGAAGTTGATCCCCTCTGCCTTGAGTTGCTTGGCCGTGGCGCAGGGGTCTGCTTCACAGCTCTCGCGCCCATCAGAGATAAGGATGATCGTCGTCTGATCCTCATATTGTCGTAGCTTGTTCGCCACCTGTCGAAGAGACTTGGCAATCGGCGTCATACCTTTTGGCTGTATCGCATAAACGGTATCTATCATCTGTTTTTTATTGACTTTCCCTATAGGAATAATCGTCTGGATATCATTGCAGTCCCCCTTGACACGGTGTCCGTAAACCGTTAGTCCCAGTTCGACTTCAGGGTTCCACCTTTGCACCACAGACTTGAGTGCATCACGGGCAATGACGATCTTGTTGACTCCATCGACCTGCCCCCACATACTTCCACTTGCATCAAAGATGATCATCGCCTTAGGACTGTTTGCTCCAAATGCAGATACAAACAACACTGCCAATAGCCCTATTATACACCCCAGCTTACACTTCATATTCATCCTTCATATAGTATTTGAATATTGTACTGTAAAAGTATGTCAAAAATAGGGCAAAGTTCTAAAAATCACACTCTCTG
The DNA here is from genome assembly GCA_027079365.1 of Campylobacteraceae bacterium. Taxonomy (GTDB): domain Bacteria; phylum Campylobacterota; class Campylobacteria; order Campylobacterales; family Sulfurovaceae; genus JAAXPZ01. Next base: position 1,263 of record JALWVW010000164.1, read on the forward strand.
AGAGCCTTTTTTGGATCAATTTTTTTAAAAGATATTGTCGAGGCTATTGATCTTGAGTGCTATCCTGCGTAGATAGAGAGGCTGAATAGCATAGCGATAAGTAGGTTTTTTGCTGGCTCTATAGCTTTCATACTCTCTACCTTTTGCACCGAAAGGTTGTCTCCAGCCATAGTGTACCGTTTCTTCTCACGCCTTTATACTGACGACTTCTGACAGATACTGGATAATCAATATTGTGGACAGAAATTTGGGCTCCAAGCATGTGCATGCGTGTCAGTAGTACCTTTTTC